>JAGBGL010000019.1 GCA_017936025.1 Bacillota bacterium
ATGCACTGTCTGTCGCTTGTCAGTTCTGCAGCCTTTCTTACTGCCTGACCCATCAGTTTTACTGCATCCATATTGATGCCGGCTTTAGTGGAGCCAACGTTAACGGATGAGCATACAAAATCTGTTTCTGCCAGAGCGCGTGGAATAGATTCGATCAGTTCCTTGTCTCCAGGTGCGAAACCTTTCTGAACCAGAGCGGAGTAGCCGCCGATAAAGTTAACGCCTACAGTCTTAGCAGCTCTGTCCAGAGTCTTTGCATATTTAACCGGGTCTCCGCCGGATGCACCTACCAGCATAGCGATAGGAGTAACGGAGATTCTCTTGTTTACGATTGGAATGCCGTATTTCTTTTCAATATCTTCGCCTGTTTTAACCAGGTCGCCTGCATAGCGGACGATTTTGTCGTAAACCTTTTCGCAGGAACGGTCGATGTCGCTGTCACAGCAGTCAAGAAGAGAAATACCCATTGTAATTGTTCTAATATCCAGATTTTCCTCCTGGATCATAGTTATCGTTTCCAGGATGTCATGTGTATTGATCACTTTATAAACCTCCTGTCAATTTAGATTCTGTGCATGGAATTAAAAATGTCTTCGTGCATTACGTGAATCTGCATTTCAGGCAGAACTTCAGCCAGTTCATTTTTCAGGTCTTCGATGCTGCATGTCATTTTGTCGATTTCTACCATCATGATCATTGCAAAGTATTCCTGCATGATGGACTGTGTTACCTCAGCAACATTTGCCTGTACATTTGCGCAGACTCCGCTTACTTTAGCCAGAATGCCAACTGTATCTTTTCCGATTACTGTTATTACTGCTTTCATTTTTTCCTCCTGATATTTTATTCCGTTAAAGGTAATTATGTGTTTGTTTCAATTATGTTATTTTATCATAAAATCAGGGCTCCACGCAACTGACATGCCTATCAAAGTATCGTCCATATCGATAGCATTGAATTTGAATTCCAGTCCGGGATAACATGTTTCAAAATGTTTTTTATTACAGCCCTTATGTCCGATCATTGCAGAAAACCATTTGCTGTTACTGTAAAAGCACACTTCTTTTGAAACGAATCTGTCCCAGCATGGTTCAACGTTTTCCGGCATGTTCTCACTGAGCAGGGCTTCCATTTTATCGCGGGCGATAGAGCCTTCTACCAGCTGCCTGAAAGCAGGGTGGAAGGTTGTGCCCTCGATGCTTCCGTTTTCGTTTATTATATCGGAACTTTTGAGGCCTACGCGTATGATGTTGATACCGGCATCAGTCAGTATACGGTACATTTCCTTTGTTCTTTCTACGGCTTCTTCGGTAGTGAGCGGTGTGTATTTGCCGTTTCTGTACATTTCCATCAGCTCAGTATCTTCAATTACGATAGTAGGGTAGAGACGTGCGATCTGAGGTCCGATTTTAACGGCTTCCATAGCGGAATATATGCATTTTTCCATTGAGTCCTGCGGAAGTCCTATCATCAGCTGGATACCGAGTTCAAAACCATATTCCTTAATGAGGCTGCAGGCTTCGTATACGCATTTACTGTCATGTCCGCGGCCGGAAGCAGCAAGAACTCCGTCATCGAATGACTGTACGCCGAGTTCGATCACGTCAACTTTATATTTTTTCAGATTATCGAGGATCTCATGACTGATATAGTCAGGTCGGGTGGAAAGGTGTATTTTATGGATGCGCCCGGACTCCTTATATTCATGGGCTATTTCGAGATATGCAGACTGCTGCTCCGGAGGGATCCCGGTAAAGCTGCCGCCGAAAAATGCTATCTCGATGGTTTCCATACCTTCTCGTCCTGTCAGTGTAGAGAGCCAGGTTTCGATTGTGTTTCTTACTTCATCCAGTGTCACATCGGGACGGTGTGCGGTAATTGCTTTCTGGTTGCAGAAAACGCAGTTGTTGGGACAGCCCTGATGAGGGATGAATACAGGTATTATTGCATGTTTTTTCATAAATGTATTGTAACATAAATAAATGGTAGTATGATATAGGTAATAGACTTTTATGATTAAGGAAATGGCTAGTATGAAAAAAGACAAACTATTGAAAATGTGGATAATAATTCTGCTGATAGCGGTGATCGATATGGGGCTGGGGACACTGATGTTCCATCACTCACTGAACCATATAACCGTCAGGGGTGACCGGAACGTGGCAGTGAACCTGTGTCAGATCTACGAGGATCCGGGAGTCGATGCGTACAGAGCAGGTCTTGATGTATCTGACAAAGTCAGAATCAGAGGCGATGTTGATACCGGAACGCCGGGAACATATACGGTCAGGTATTCGGTTGCAGGAATGACTGCCGAAAGAACTGTAGTTGTATCTGACAAAATGGATCCGGTGCTGAATCTCAGCGGAGGAAGCATCAGCATGAAACTGGGCGGAGAATTTAAAGAACCGGGATTCGAAGCTTATGCTTCAGATGGAACTGATCTTACAGACGAAGTGAAGGTTGACCTGACAGGGCTCAATGAAGCCGGAGAACGTGAAATCATATATACGGTATATGATGACAGTGGAAAAGGAACACGTGTGACACGTGAAATCAGCGTGGAGCCGAATACTGATTATGGCGCCCCGGGACTGCCTATCTGTATGTATCATTATGTATACGATGAAAACAATCCGCCTGAAGATCTGCAGAAAAGATACGGTAATTATATAAAACAGAGTGATCTCGAAGAAGAACTGATGTGGCTGAAAGAAGAAGGGGACTATTTCCCTACATGGGAGGAAGTGCGTAAATATGCGGACGGCAGGCTGCTGCTTCCTGAAAAGAGTATTGTGCTTACATTTGATGATGCAGCATATACATTCTTGGAATACGGGATACCTGTCCTGGAAAAATGTCAGGTGCCTGCAACATCATTTATGATCACATCAAGCGGAGGAAAATCAAAAATCGCTGCATACAGCAGCGAATATGTAACATATGAATCTCATTCGCATAACATGCACCGCGGCGGCGGAAGCATCGGACACGGCGGTATTTTCCCTGCTATGTCCAGAGCGGATGCGCTGGAAGATCTCAGGACATCTGTTGAAATCTGCGGAAACGGGGATGCTTTTGCATATCCGTATGGAGATTACACGGAAGCCTGCTGTGAAATTGTAGAGGCAGCGGGATTCCTTTGTGCAGTTACGACAGAGTACGGAAAAGCAAAACCGGGAATGGACCCGTATAAGCTGCCGAGGGTAAGAATGATGAATGATCAGTCAATGGATGACTTTAAAGAAATGGTATCACCTAGGTAGTTCGATGATGCTGCCGATATCTTCAAGTTCATAAGAAGAAAAATATACAAGTTCTAAATCGCGGCTTTCTATGAAGGCTGCGATTTTTTCATGGTCAGGGTGCATTTCAAGGTTTCCGTTGAAGATGATTTTTCTGCCTATGCGGCCGGAAGCACCGCCAATGAAGCCGTAAGGAAAGTTTTTTAGCCGGATATGCCCGGGTTTTACAAGCAGAACATTAAGTTCACCATAACATGATTTATATATACCTTCGTCTGATGTGATGATGCTGTTTTCATCAACAATCAGCACATTGCATTTTGTGTAGCCCTGAGAAACGTTGATTTTCACGGCGTTTTCGGCTGCAGCCATAAGATCGGGATCTGTATATTTTAGATTGTGGATGAAAAATCTGCCTGTGCATGCGGCGTTGTATCTTATGTTTTCAGGGTATCTTCTTCCGATTTTTTCAGGGCATCCGAAAAAGACCGGTTTGTTTATCCCAAGACTGCATATATAAATGTCAGGATGAGAATCGACCGGTTCGTAAGTGATACCTGCAGATTTTACTGTTTCAATGGTGTGGCCTTCGTTTATGAGAAAGTCACGGAGCAGCGGGTGTGCTGCTTCTGATATATAAATAGTACTCATGGCTACAGGTTACCATTTTTGTTCCTGATGGGCAATGATTACCGGAAGCTGTAAACAAATTCGAAATAGTGCCTGATGGTAACCGGAGCAAGTATGCATCGTGCACGAATATGTGTAAATCACAAAAAATGTTCCAAAAAGTTATTGACAACATACAAAATGGTGCTAAAATATAGACAAATGCGAAGACGGGAAACCAGTAAGTTTATCAAAGACCTACAGAGAGCTGCCGGCCGGTGAGAGGCGCAGGACACCGATAGACCGAATACATTCCATGAGCAGTCCGCTGAACAGGAAACATCCAGTACTAAGTAGGCCGGAACGGGCCCACCCGTTACAGTGGGCGAGTTTGATAGAACTCAGTGAGGCTGTTTCCGTGAGGAGGCAGTGAACAGAGGTGGTAACGCGGTATTATAGCTGCCCTCTGAACGTTATAGTTCGGAGGGCATTTTTTATTGTCCTTCATGTAAACAGAAAGGAAGGAATCATATATGTTTCTGAAAATCAGTGTACTTGCGGTATTCTTTGCTATATTTGTTGCAATAGGACTATACTGCAGAAAACATTCTACAGACGTTAACGGATTTGTACTGGGCGGCCGTTCTGTAGGCCCATGGCTTACAGCATTTGCTTATGGTACTTCTTATTTTTCAGCCGTAATATTTGTCGGCTATGCAGGTCAGTTCGGATGGAAGTACGGGATTGCTTCCACCTGGATCGGTATCGGTAATGCGCTGATCGGATCCCTGCTGGCATGGGTCATCCTGGGCAGACGTACAAGAGTAATGACTCAGCATCTGGATTCGGCGACAATGCCAGCTTTCTTTGAGAAGAGATATGACAGCAAGGCACTGAAAGTAGTTGCTTCCGCTATCATCTTTATCTTCCTGATCCCATATACAGCATCTTTATACAACGGCCTTTCAAGACTGTTCGCAATGGCGTTCAATGCAGATTACACAATTTGTATCGTTATAATGGCTGTACTTACAGCAATCTACGTAGTCGCAGGCGGATACATGGCCACAGCGATCAATGACTTTATTCAGGGATGCATCATGATCGTCGGTATCATAGCGGTTATCGCAGCGGTACTGAATTCACAGGGCGGATTTATGGAAGCGCTTAACGGCATGGCGCAGGTTACAGATGAAACTGTAAGCACAACTCCGGGTGTGTTCAACTCTTTCTTCGGACCCGAACCTCTTAATCTGCTGGGTGTAGTTATCCTGACATCACTGGGTACGTGGGGATTGCCTCAGATGGTGCAGAAGTTCTATGCTATCGAAAGTGAAAAGGCTATCCATAAAGGAACAATTATTTCTACAATGTTTGCATTTGTAGTAGCAGGGGGATGTTACTTCCTGGGCGGATTCGGAAGACTGTTCTCTGACAGAGTGGATGTTGCGTCTGAAGGATTTGACGCAATAATTCCTGCAATGCTGGCGTCACTTCCTGATGCACTGATCGCACTTGTTATCCTGCTGGTGCTGTCAGCTTCCATGTCAACACTGGCGTCTCTTGTCATCGCTTCCAGTTCTACGCTGACAATTGACTTCCTGAAAGATAATATCGTCAAGAACATGAGTGAAAAGCAGCAGGTTCTGAGCATACGTGTTCTGCTTGTGATCTTTATTGCAATTTCAGCAGTTATCGCAGTACTGCAGTATAAGAGCAGCGTTACTTTCATTGCTCAGCTGATGGGTATATCCTGGGGTGCTCTGGCAGGCGCGTTCCTGGCACCGTTCCTGTATGGTCTCTACTGGAAGAAGACAACAAAAGCAGCTGTATGGGCCAGCTATATCTGGGGCGCCGGCATTATGATCCTGAATCTGCTGTTCAGGGATATGTTCCCGCTGCTGCTTCAGTCTCCGATCAACTGCGGTGCATTCGCAATGCTGGCTTCACTGATTATCGTACCTGTAGTAAGCTGGCTGACTCCTAAGATGAACAGAGAGCATGTAGACAAATGCTTTGAATGCTATGACAGAAAGGTATATGTATCAGTTAAAGAAGCTTTAAGTGATGACTGATATCTGAATTACAGACCGGTGTGCACAATTGCACGCCGGTTTTCATATGTTATAGGGAAGACGGAGGTGATCTATATGCAGACACTGACCGTTATCCTTATTCCTCTGGCAGGAACTGTGCTAGGAGCTGCGATGGCGCTTTTCATGAGGAAAACTCTGAGCAGCGGATTTGAGAAATTCCTTCTGGGATTTGCGGTCGGAGTAATGATCGCAGCCTCAGTGTGGTCGCTGCTGATACCGGCAATAGAAATGGGGAGTGAGCAGTGCAGGGTCGGATGGCTTCCGGCTACTTGCGGATTTCTGACAGGTATCGGATTTCTTCTTGTGCTGGATACGGTTATCCCGCATCTGCATCTTTACAGCAGGCAGCCGGAGGGCCCGCGGAAAAATCTGTCCAGCTGTACTATGCTGTACCTGGCTGTTACTCTCCATAATTTTCCGGAAGGAATGGCAGTAGGTGCTATTACAGCGGGTGCGCTGTCAGGCGCTGACGGCGTCACAATGGCAGGCGCAGCTGTCCTTGCAACGGGGATTGCGATACAGAATATACCGGAAGGAGCGATTATTTCCATGCCGCTCCGCAGCGGAGGAATGTCACGGGCAAAGGCTTTCGGATACGGAACATTATCCGGTCTTGCAGAACCTGCAGGTGCCGTGCTGACTATAATAGTAGCAGCGTGGTTGATACCTGTGCTGCCGTACTGCCTTTCTTTTGCAGCAGGTGCGATGATATATGTTGTAGTTGATGAACTGATCCCGGAATCAAGGAGCGATGACTGCTTTAATGTTGGTACCATAGGAACGGCACTGGGCTTTTCTCTGATGATGGTACTGGATGTGAGTCTTGGATAACGATTACATTTACAGCCGCTGTGATGTGTAAAAGCAACAAATACAGCGGCTTGTTTTTATGTCCGGAAACCATATTTTGCATTGCATTTACTGACATAATTCGATATAATACTCTTTATGGTGCATATAGGAAATGACTGGGATGAAGTCCTGGGAAATGAATTTGAAAAAGAATATTATCAGCAGCTCCGCAGATTTCTGATCGAGGAGTACAAGACGCAGACTGTGTATCCGGATATGTATGATATTTTCAATGCTTTGAAGTTCACGCCTTATGGGGAGGTAAAAGCAGTTATCATAGGGCAGGATCCATATCATCAGCCGGGACAGGCACATGGATTGTGTTTTTCTGTTAAAAAACCCGTTCCTGCGCCGCCATCTCTTGTAAACATTTATAAAGAGCTGGAGGCAGATCTGGGCTTTCCGGTGCCGGGGCACGGCTGTCTGGAAAGCTGGGCGAAGAATGGAGTGCTTCTGCTCAATACTTCACTGACTGTAAGAAGAGGACAGCCTAATTCACATAAGGGGAAAGGCTGGGAAATCCTTACTGACAGAATAATAGAGGTACTGAATGAGAGAGAAGAGCCAATGGTATTTATTTTATGGGGGAATAATGCCAAGGCAAAAGAAAAGCTGATAACAAATAACCATCACCTGATATTAAAAGGTGCGCATCCGAGTCCGCTCGGTGCTCACAAAGGTTTCTGGGGAGGAAAGTATTTCTCAAGAACTAATGCTTTTCTGCAGCAGTTCGGTCAGGAACCTGTTGACTGGCGCATACCTGAATAAATGAAAGGGGCGAATGATGAACACAAGCGTAATATATGCAATGATTCTGTTTGTTCTGGTGGTCCTGTTCTGGCTGTTCATGTCATATACAGGATTCAAGAGAATGAGAAACAGTTCGGCAGAGGCTTTCCGTGCAGTAAAGATGTGTTATGAAGCACGCAGAAAAACTGCAGAGAGTATGGTAAGGCTGATGAAGAACTTCATCGATGGTGAAGACGACATCCTTCAGGAAGTAACTGATTCCGTGGAAGCAGCAGGCAGGGCGGAAGCTCCTGCAGAAATTATATATGCAGAAACCGGAGTAATGGAAGCGATCGGCAAGATGACTGCAGCTGCAGAAAAATATGATGATTTCGCGGCAAGCAAGAGATACCGCAAGCTGAAGGAAGAACTGGAACTGGATGACAGAAACATCGCAACGACTATCAGGATCTATAATACATTAGCGAAAACATATAATGAAAAGGTCCATGGTATAATGACGAAATTTGCGGCAAAACTCTGTGGGTTCAAAGAGATTCCGATGATTTAGGGAAAGATAAGGGAAAAGAGATTTTAAAAATTGTTTTTAATTTGCATTTATAATAATTAAACTAAGAGGTGAAAACAAAATGAAAAATCGTGGCTGGGCACTTCTGCCTATTCTGGTATTTATCGTACTGTTCGCAGGCGTAGGGATTTATACCGGTGACTTCTATGCTATGCCGGCTCTGGTAGCGTTTGTAACAGCTCTGTTTGTTGCAATGTTCCAGACAAGACACAAAACTAATGACGAAAAACTGCACATCATGGCTAAAGGTGCAGGAGATGTAAACATCATCACAATGGTACTGATCTTTATCATTGCAGGTGCATTCTCCGGAGTTGTATCTGCAGCAGGCGGTGTTGAAAACACTGTAAACTTCGGTCTGTCCATTCTGCCTCCGAGCCTGATCGTTGTAGGACTGTTTATCATCGGATGCTTTATTTCTATTTCCATGGGTACATCCGTAGGAACAATCACAGCACTGGCTCCTATCGCAGCAGGTGTTTCTGCTGAAACAGGATTCCCGGCTGCAATCTGCGTAGGTGCTGTAGTGTGCGGAGCTATGTTCGGGGACAACCTGTCCATGATTTCTGATACTACAATTGCAGCAGTTAGAACACAGGGATGCGAAATGAAGGACAAGTTCAAACAGAACTTCTTCATCGTTCTGCCTGCAGCAATCATCACTGCTATCCTGTTCTTTGTTGTAACAATGAATCTGGATACAGTAGCAAAAGCTGACTATGACTACAACTTCATCATGGTAGTGCCATATCTGGTAGTTCTTATCGGTGCACTGATCGGCTTCAACGTATTTTATGTACTGCTGGCAGGCATCATCCTGTCTATGGTTGTAGGCGTTGCATTCGGACAGTTTACTCTGATCGAATCTTTCACTGCTATCGGTAACGGTATGGCAGGAATGTTCGAAATCTCTGTTATTTCCATCACAGTTGCATGTATCGTATCACTGGTAAGAGAAAACGGCGGTATCGATCTTATTATCGAAACTATCAAGAAGAGAACAAAGGGCAAGAGAGGTGCAGAATTCGGTATTGCAATTCTGGTATTCCTGGTAGACCTGTGCACAGCTAACAACACAGTTGCTATCGTAATGTCCGGTCCTATCGCAAAACAGATCAGTGATGAGTTCGAAGTTGATCCTAGAAGATCTGCTTCAATCCTGGATATTTTCGGTTCTGTTGGACAGGGTCTGATCCCTTACGGTGCTCAGCTGCTGACAGCAGGCGCACTGTGTGCGGTATCCCCAATGCAGATCATTCCATTCTGCTTCTATCCGATCCTGATGGCAGTAAGTGCTATCATCTTTATGCTGTTCAGACCGCAGACTAAATCCCCTGCAGAAAGAGCAGAAGAAACTAAATAATTTAATAGATAAATATCTGAATTTAAAGAGGTTGCTAAATGCAGCCTCTTTTTTTTATGACCTGCCTGCAGCTTTGCTGCAGCGCGCAGGTCAAACGCAACCAGCCTCTGCACCTGCGGTGCACTTTTGTCGAAATTTGTCGAACGAAAACAGTTGTAAATAATTGCCAACAGAGGTAATATGATAATGCGAGATGGAAAAAAATGTAATACAAAATATAGAAACCAGGAGCAAATATTATGGAATTTCAGGAAATGATAGCAGAAATACGCAGACTCCTGATACTGCAGGAAAATGAAATAACGGATGATTTAGTTATGGAAGTTATAGAGGAATATGTGCTGGATGCATGTGCTATGGAAATGAGTCATCCGAAAGAAAAGCAGAGGCTTGTCAACCGTATATTCTATTCTCTGAGAAGAGAACTGGATATATTGCAGCCGTATATAGAAGATGAGAATGTATCCGAAATCATGGTTAACGGTATAAATGATGTTTTCATCGAAGCACGCGGAACGATTTTAAAAACAGATCTTAAATTTGATTCAGTTGAACACCTTGAAGAACTGATAAGACGACTGGCCGCAAAGGTCCACAGAGAGATAAATGAATTGAATCCTATTGTGGATGCCAGGCTGGAAGACGGTTCGCGTGTAAATGCTGTATATAAGAATATTGCTTTAAACGGTCCGATACTTACTATAAGAAAGTTTCCGGAGAATGCAATTACGATGGACACGCTGATCGCATCCGGCAGTATTACAGAAGAGGCTGCAAAATTTCTGGCAAAGCTTGTGAAAGCGGGATACAACTGCTTTATCAGCGGAGGGACTTCTTCCGGGAAAACAACATTTCTGAATGTGCTGTCGAATTATATACCATCGAATGAGAGAGTAATAGTAATTGAAGATTCGGCGGAACTTCAGATAAGGCAGATATCCAATCTGGTCAGACTTGAATGTAAACAGGCAAATGGTCAGAACAGAGGAAAGATTTCAATGGAAGATCTGATAAGGACCAGCCTGAGAATGAGGCCTGACAGGATCATTGTGGGTGAAGTAAGAGGAAAGGAGGTGATAGATATGATTCAGGCTATGAATACAGGACATGACGGCAGCCTGTCGACAGGACACGGGAATTCAATAAAAGGTATGCTCAGAAGACTTGAATCGATGTTCCTGCAGGCGGCGGATTACCCTATCGATGCAATACGTGCTCAGATCGCAGAAGGTATCGATGTGATCATACATCTTGGAAGGCTGTCAGACGGCAGCAGAAAGGTTCTGGAAATAGCAGAAATCGACGGGATCGAGAATGGAGAAATAAGTGTGAATCCATTGTACAGATACAGGCCGTCCAGAGGGCTGCTGTCTACAGGAAACGGTCTGAATCATACTGAAAAACTTGAACTGAGAGGAATGATGGATGGCAATTGATTATTCAGAGTATAAATTATCGGTAAAAGAAAAGTATTCGTTTTTCGCGGTGGGATATGTATGTATTTTCGCAGTTACGTACCTGTTTTACCACAGCTTGTTATTTTCTGCTGTATCCGGTTTTGTCTGTTCATTATTCAAAGGCCCTTTTGAAAATTGGAAGGCAGAAAAAAGACGTGGTTTGCTTATAACACAATTTAAGGATTTACTGTATTCGATGTCATCTTATGTGGCCGCTAATATTCAGCTGGCACAGGCACTGGAGGGCTGTCTTGAAAATCTGAAATCTATGTATGATGATGACAGCCCACTGATAGTAGAACTGGAATACATGGTCCGTAATATCAGGGAGAACAAAGAAAGTGAAATAAGGCTTCTTCAGGATTTTGCAGAACGGAGCAGCTGCGAAGACATAGAAAATTTCGTCCAGGTATATGTTGCCTGCACGGTAACGGGAGGGGATATGGAAAAAGCTTTGAAAAATACCATAGAAATACTCATGGATAAAATCAATATTGAGAGAGAAATCAGGACGCTGACGGCTCAGAAAAAGTTTGAAGGGAATATAATCACTGCTATGCCTGTAATTGTGATTCTGTTTCTCAACATTTTTTCTCCGGATTATTTGAGCCCTTTGTATGCAACATTATGGGGAAGGATGCTGATGACAGGAGCAATAGCAGGACTGGCGTTATCCCGCTTTATAATGGACAGGCTCACTGATATAGAGGTGTAGCATGAAGCTTCTGACAGAATATGAAGAACTGCTGAATATAAGGTATTGCCGTCTTTACGGCGAGCGTGAATGTCAGCAGATGATAAAGCATGAAAAACGTGTTCTGATGATCAGAGCAGCTATACTGCTTGTGATCGTATGCTTCATTATAGTAAATGATGTTTATTCGTACAGAAATGCTTACAGTAATGTGAGAATGAACAGTGATGGTGAAATTATTGGAGTTATGCGCCCGGATAGAGGGGAGGAAAGCTATTCTTTCAGCACGAAAGTTAAGATGATCTCCGAAAGCGGCGAAAAAGAAAAGGAATATTATATCACCATCGAACCTGCGGGAAATAATGAACAGGAAGAAGCAGAAACTGTCATTCCTCAGCTGACAGAAAGCGAAAAAGCTGAGGCTGAGCTGAAAGCACTGATTTCAAATCTCAACAGAAATACTTCTGAAAAAATGGTTGTTTTGCCTGACCGCCTTGATAATGGTGAGCGGCTGGTGTGGATGGCCGTTACGGATACGGATCCGGTTATATATGCCGCCGGCTTTGCTGCTGCATTATTGCTTCTGTACAGGAGCAGATTCAGCAGGATAAAAGCAGAGGAACGGAAGGCGAGGGAGTCTGTGATCCGTGAACTTCCGGAATTCATAAACAGACTGGTTCTTTTACTGAACGCAGGAGTTGTTCTTAACACTGCATTTATGAAAATCGCTATGGATGTGAGGGGAACCAGACTGAAATCCAGTTATTTTTACAGACGGATTGCAGAAATTGCAGTACTGGTGGATGCTACTAATGCATCTTTCCATCAGGAACTGTATATGTTCGCCAAGCACAGCGGCTTAAAGGAACTGATGAGGATAACTAATATAATGATGGATAATATCAGCAAAGGGGATGATCTGGCGGATAAGCTGCAGCGTGAAAATGAGCTGCTCTGGTTCGCTAGAAAACAGCAGGCAGAGGAAAAAGGCAGGCTTGCGGAAACAAAGATGACGATGCCGCTTATGATAATGCTGATGGTACTTATTATGGTATCTATAGCCCCTGCACTGATGGAGATATAGGGAGAGGATTATGAGAAAGAAAAAGTTTTTTAATAAGAAAGGCATGGAAATGGTTCAGGTCGCGATACTTGTGGCAATTGCGATAGTTCTGGGACTGATTTTTAAAACAGAAATCACAGAGTTTGTGAACAGGACTTTTGAGAGCCTTGATGCCGGATTCTGATAATGATGAACAGCAAAAAAGGAAGTGCGATAGTTGAAGCTGCTGTTGTTTTCCCGGTGATCATACTGAGCCTGCTGACAGTCATCTATATATTTATATATTTTTATGGCCATGTTACAAAGCAGGTCAGTGTGCATTCTGTACTGAGGTACGAAGCAGGGCTGATTAGCGAAAATATGTATAAAAAGGACCAAACGGAATCAGAACTGCCCGTTTACAGGCAGGGAGACAGAATATATTGCCGCAGTATTGCTGCATCACAAGCAATGGGGCTGATCGGGCCGGCAGAAAAAAAGATATATGCAGAAAAGTATATAATCGACGAAACTTCAGTTGTAAGACTTGCTGATTTTGCGGAAGCGGAGCTGGAAGAATATGAATAACAGAAAAGGCAGCTCTACAGTATTTCTGGTATTTATACTGGCTGCAATGGTAGGCATTGCCGGTGTATTTATTTATTCGGCCAGACAGGCTGTGCACGAAAGCATAGGCGAAGGTGCACTGACGCTGGCAATGCGGTCAGTACTTTCAGAATTCGATATTGCGCTTAAAGACAGATACGGACTCTTGGGATTTGAGAAAAGCGGGATGGAGACGTCACTTGAAATCAATGACTACACTGATTATATGTTTAACGGGAAAAGTCCGGTAAAAAACATAAAGGTTGATTTTGGTGATTATGCTCTGTCCAATATAAATACTCTTAAATCCCAGATACTTGATTACATGGAACTGCCTGCTGCAAAAGAAATGCTGAAAAACGAAATCACAGATAATGAACGCACCGAGTTTTATGACAGGACGCTCAGAAATAAGTCTGTGATAGAAAATCTTCCTTCCATTCCTTTCCGTGAAGACAGGCCGGGATTTCTTGATAAGCTGGAACAGTGGAAAGACAGGCTGACTTCACTTGAGAGTGTATTTGACAGTACGTCTGATACGATGCTCATAGATCTATACATTTTAAAGCATTTCAAACATGCAGCCGGCGGTCATGTATATGAAGATACGTTCTTTGATAATGAAGTGGAGTATATAATATCAGGCAGCTACAGCAATAAGAAAAACAGAGAAAATGTGCAGACTGGACTTAAAGTGCTTAGGACAGCACTGAATACTGCATTTATTTATTCTGATGAAACAAGAAGGGCTAAAACGCTTGCAGCTGCAGAACTGCTGACACCTGAGGCTGCACCTGCAACTCAGGCGGTGCTGATTACGACATGGGCTTCAGCAGAGGCGGGTAACGACGTAAAGCTTCTTCTGAAGGGAAAACCTGTCCCGTTAATGAAGTCGGATGCTTCATGGGCAACAGATCTTGATGATGTGATTGCAAATCTTACAGAAGATTGTATAGACACAGGAAACATGGAAGGTCTTTATTACAGTGATTATCTGATGATATTTCTGCATTTCACGGATGAGGATCTGAAGCTGGCCAGGATCGCAGATCTTATCCAGATAAATCTTAAAGGTACATATAACGGCGATTTCCTGATGCGTACAGTAAAGGGAGGAATGCATCTTGACGGAAAGATTTATGGAAAGGACATAAGTTATGAGACGTGCTACTGATCGCAGGGGCTTTGTAACTGTTGAAGCTGCAATTGTCCTTCCGGTATTTTTGCTTGCAGTAATTGCCCTGGGGTATTACATAAAACTGTTCGGCATAATTGAAAATGTATCATATTCCATGATGGATGAGGCTTCCAGGGCGGCTTCCAATGCTTATGTGATGAAAGTTTCGCCGATGCTCGGCAGCACTATGCATGAAAGGATAATACATGACTGTAAGGATATCGAGGATCTCAGAATAACAAAAGTAAGATATTTGTATAATGACGGTGATATGGACGGTATGATATCGATCAGGGCAGAATACCGTACCGGTACAGATCTGCCTTTGGAAATGGGACATGTTAATGAAATGATCACTCAGGTGAAATGCCGTGGATTTGTGGGGATGGAAAATATCGGGTCTCCGATGCCTTTTGATGAGATGGAAGCGGAAGGAGTCTGGGAGCCGGTATGGGTATTTCCGGCAGACGGCAAAAAGTATCATAGGGAGAACTGTTCTTACGTTACTGCAAATGCACATGAAATGGTACTGACTTCTGCCATAAAAAGGAGGTTTTCGGCATGTGAGCTATGTGATGCGGAGACTGCTGCAACAGGAAGCTATGTATATTGCTTCATGGAAAACGGGACGGTTTATCACTTGCGGGAATGCCGTCAGGTAAGCAGATTTACTATAGAAATAAACAGGAGTGAAGCAATAAACAAAGGATATACGCCGTGCATTAAATGCGGAGGGGGATAATGAAAAGGATACATAATAATGATTTCAAATTAAAGCTGAAAGAAGGTGCTATAAAGGATTATGAGAAGGTTATTCTGTCACAGGTGAATGACATATTTATGCCGATGGGCTTTGTCAGTTCATCAGAAGGGGAGCTGGTCATATACAACTGCAGCGGGTATACGGCACTCAGGCAGTGCCGGGTCACAGAAGTTCTGGAAGCATTGGAAATTCTGGAGCGTACACTGATACTTGTGAGCCGTGCAGGCGAATATCTGATCTCACCGAGAAGAATAATGCTGACAATGGATACGATTTTCTATGACAGAAAAACGAAACAGGTAAAAATTGCATATGTTCCCCTTGAAGAAAATGCTTCTACTCTGAGGGAGAATATGTCGGAATTCATTACTGAAATAGAGGCAGGTGTGACAGGGACGGGAAGGACATACCTGCAGGATGTAAAAAGCGAGATTGAAGAAAACAATTACTATATACAGGATCTGATAAATGTGATCGGCGACATCAGACGTTCTGCCGCATCTAAGCAGATCCAGCTGGAAGAGGTGTTTGGATGAAAATAGATTTATTAGGGAAAAAATATGCAGCACTAAGCTGTATGCTGATTTTAGCAGTATCAGCGCCGTCTGTTTATGCGGACACAGAAATGATCAGTGATGTTACGGTCCCTGAAACAGGTGTGATTCAGTATGATATCACTGTACCGGCAGGAAGTACCGTAAACTATTCAGTTGAACTGACTCCGGATAAGAAGACCGGCACTATAGATAAAGTATCCGGCATGTGGAAGAACACGACGAACAAAACAGTAACAAAGACCATAAATGCGAAAGTGAAATTCCTCAGCAGTGAATATACGATAAGTGCAATCTATACATCAAATGAGACTCATCAGAGACTTGAATATAAAGACAAAAGGGAAGCTGTAAAAAGCTATGAGGAATCATTTATACATGGGCGTTTTGCCTTTGATTCAGATGTTCTGGAAAAGTGGTACGATGCAATGGAAAAGCAGCTGAAGAAAGTGTCTGATTTTATCAGATAGTAAATGGCCGTACTAGTATGTACGGCCATTCTTGTTCCCTCATAAGGGTGCGAAGTGCACCTTGTTATCGGTCTAAAATTTTACACCTGTATAGGGTAAAATGTTTAGGAACGGAGGGACTATTATGAAAAATAATGTAATCAAACGCATACAGGAATTATGCAAGGAACGCAATATCAGTGTCTATAAATTAGCACAGCTGGCAGATATCCCTAAAAATACACTTAACAATATGATCGCTGATGACCGTATTCCGACTATACCTACTATAGAAAAAATATGTCAGGGTCTTAATATAACTATGGCACAGTTCTTTACTTCTGACGGGATCTATCCTGAACTTACAGAAAATCAGAAAAAGCTGCTTCTGGTGTGGGAAACACTCACACCGGGAAATCAGGAACTGGCACTCAAATATCTGGAATTGGTAAAAGAATATCAGGAAAAGGAAAACTAACAGATAACCATGAGTAATGACAATGAGAAAAGAGAGTTGTTCCTAAATCATATTTTCATTTATAAAAAAGATGTGTTCAGAATAATATACAATGTGTTTTTTGATATGCACCTTGCGGAAGAACTGACGCAGACTGTAATGTTCAATGCATGGAAAGGTCTTCATACATTGAAAGATGTGAAGAAGAGCAAAGCATGGATAAAGACGATTACGAGAAATGTTATCCGAGAACAAATGCGAAAGAAAACTTTTGATCTGTCAATAGATGAAATGGAACTGGTTAATGATTTTGAAAAGCACGAAGAACTGCATAATATGGAAGAAGATATACTCGAAATAATACTGATGCAGGAAAACTCTGATAAAATAGGGAAGGCATTAAAACGTATTGATCCTGTGTACAGAATGATAATAACAAGACATGTTATAGGAGAGGTTACTTTAAAAGAAATCTCAAAAACCAGCGGTATCAGTTATTATTCGGTAAAAGACAAATATAAACAAGGTTTGAAACATCTGAAGGAAGAATATATGCGACTGGAGAGAGGAGGTGGCCTGAATGGACAGAAAGAAGATTGATTCTTATGAAGAGACCCACAGAAAATTAGTGGAAGCCATGCAGGAAGCCTGTGTCCGTGATGATTTCGATGATTATCCGGATCCCGATATCGATATCAGTTTTATATATGAGGACACAGATGATGATGCGGAAGCAGAAAACCTGCCTCCGGAAACAAGGAAAAAGCGTTTTAGCTTTACAAGCCGCTTCAATAAAATAGCCGCGATTCTTGTTGTGCTGCTGCTGACAGGTAATATAATGCTGCTCGCAACCAATTCCAATGAAAGTTACGGCCATAAAGGTCTGCTGCATAGAATAACAAATGGAGATACTATTCTATTTACAGATAAGGAATATATCACAGAGGACGAAATAGTAGAATCGTATTTGGCAGAGGATGAAAAAGAAATTGCAGA
>JAGBGL010000020.1 GCA_017936025.1 Bacillota bacterium
CGGAACTTCCTGCTTGCCGGCTGTAACCGCTGGGTTTACTGCGTTTGCGGTTTTCAGTCCGGCCGGAGGTGTCTGCGGCTGCTGTGATTTCAGCTTGAATATATCCGTTTTCTTTACCTGAGGAATAGATTCCTTGGATAAAAGAGCTTCGCGTATTGCATCGCGCAGTGTATCTATAATGAATTTTTCATCATCAAAACGTACTTCTTTTTTATTCGGATGGATATTTACATCCAGAGTGTCCGGACGCACTTTCAGGAACAGGAAAACGACAGGGTGTCTTCCTTCAAACAGTTTGTCGGCGTATGCCTGCGCGATACCGCGCTGGATCACTTTGCTTTCGACTACACGTCCGTTGACAAAGAATATCTGACTGCGTCTGTTGGCACGGCTTTTACCCGGATTTGAAACATAACCTTCGATTTCCAGATATCCGGCTTCAGCATGTACAGGGATCAGATCCTCACCGATGGATCTGTCGAAAACAGTCAGTATATTTTTATACCGGTCCCCTTTTCCGTTAGTTGAAAACATCAGGGTCCCATTGTTTATGATCCTTATTTTCACCTGGGGATATGCCAGTGCTATCTGGGAAGCAAACTCGATAACAGCGCTGCTTTCTGCCGCATCTGACTTCATGAATTTCCGGCGTGCAGGTGTATTGTAAAACAGATCGGATACAACTATCGTAGTTCCGTCAGGACAGCCTGTAACTGTTTTATCTTTTACATAACTTCCTTCGACCAGCATTTTGATCCCGGTTTTGGAATCAGCTGTCTTAGTTATGATTTCAGTACGGGAAACTGCTGCAATGCTGGCAAGCGCTTCTCCTCTGAAACCGAGCGTTTCTATCGCGTCGATGTCAGCGGCAGTGGAAATCTTGCTCGTTGCATGACGAAGAAAGGCTGTTTCAACCTGCTCTGCAGGAATGCCGCAGCCGTCATCAGTCACGCGGATGTATTCTTTTCCGCCTTTTCTGATTTCGATCGTTATAGCAGATGCGCCTGCATCGATGGAGTTTTCGACCAGCTCTTTCACAATGGAAAGCGGTCTGTCGACTACCTCACCGGCAGCGATTTTATCTGCTACATCTTTTTCCAGAACTCGGATCATAACTTACCTCATATATGTTTACTGCTCAGCGGCAGCTTTTAATTCTTCAAGTATCTTAAAGGCTTCTGACGGAGTCAGATTCATCAGGTCGATTGCCTTCAGTCTTTCGACTACAGGGTTCGGAGCAAAGCCGAAGAAGGATATCTGTTCCTCCTCTACAGGGCTCTGATTGCCCGTTTCAGCGTGTTTTACGTCAAGTGTTACACTTTGCCCGTTCTCCAGTTCTTCCAGCTTCTCAGAGGCTCTTTCCAGAAGCGCGGCAGGAACGCCTGCCAGCTTTGCGACATGGATACCGTAGCTTCGGCTGGCGCTTCCTTCGATGATCTTATGAAGGAAGACTACATTGCCGTTTTCTTCAGCCACGTCGACATTCAGGTTGCGCAGACCCGGCATATGACCTTCAAGAGAGGTCATTTCGTGATAGTGAGTCGCGAACAGCGTTCTCACCTGTTTTTTGTTATTGCACAGGTGTTCGGCAGCGGCCCATGCGATGGAAAGACCATCGTATGTACTTGTTCCGCGTCCGATTTCATCCAGGATGATCAGACTTTTTTCTGTTGCGGAATTCAGTATATATGCCAGCTCACTCATTTCAACGAAGAATGTACTCTGCCCCTGGGACAGGTTATCGGAAGCCCCTATTCTTGTGAAAATACGGTCGACAAGACCGATGTGAGCGCTTTCAGCAGGTACAAAGCATCCTGCCTGCGCCATCAGCACGATTATCGCAGTCTGACGCATATATGTGGATTTACCTGCCATATTAGGTCCTGTTATCAGCAGGAGACTGTCTTTTTCACGGTCCAGATAAATGTCATTGCTTACAAATATGCCGTTTCTGATAGTCTGTTCGATCACAGGATGACGGCCCTTTTCTATACGGATCTCGTCTCCGTGGTGGATCACCGGCTTCACATAATTGTTCTGCTGGCTGACCTGTGCGAAAGATACCAGTACATCCAATGCAGAAACCGCAGCGGAAGTCTGCTGTATCTCTCTTATATGTGTCTGGATCTGTTCCCTTATATCTGTGAACAGTTCATATTCCATCTGATTGATCTTTGCTTCCGCGTTCAGCACCAGGCTTTCCATTTCCTTCAGCTCAGGTGTGATGAAACGTTCGGCGTTGGCCAGTGTCTGCTTGCGGATATAGTTTTCAGGAATCATGTCGTAGTAGGATTTTGTTATTTCCAGATAGTATCCGAAAACTTTATTGAATCCTACTTTCAGGTTCTTTATGCCTGTTCTTTCTCTTTCTGTGCTTTCAAGATTCGCGATCCACAGCTGGGCATCCTTTATGGAAAATTTCAGCTGATCCAGCTCTCCGGAATATCCTTCTTTGATGATGCCCCCTTCTTTGACCGTGAACGGCGGTTCATCTACGATAGCAGTGTCGATCAGGTCGTGGACTTCTTTTAAATCATGGATCTCGTCATTCAGCTGCAGCAGGAGACTGCTGTCAGTATCTGAGATGTCGGATTTGATTTCAGGAAGCACATAACATGAATTCCTCAGGGCTATCAGGTCTTTACCGTTTGCATTGCCGCATGCTATCCTTCCGGAAAGTCTTTCGAAATCGTAGATCTGTTTCAGGTTCGTTTTGATATTGTTGCACATCAGGAAATCATCAGCAAGGACTTCTACTGCATCGAGACGTCCATTGATTTCATCGACGTTGTTCAGCGGCTCTTTCAGCCACTGCTTCAGTTTTCTGCCGCCCATGGCAGTACTTGTTTTATCGAGAACTCCTAAAAGGGATCCCTGTACTTTCTTCTCGAACAGCGTTTCGGTCAGTTCCAGATTCTTGATAGTAGCTTTATCAAGAGACATGTGAGTCCCGATTTCATATAGCTGCAGCCATGTGATATGTTCCAGGCTGTTTTTCTGTGTTTCGTACAGATACTGGAGCATTGAGCCCAGGGCATAGAATGCAGCGCTTTTCTCTTCCAGACCAAGGCCCAGCAGTGCTTTCACCCTGAACTGTCTTGTGATGTTATCTTCCAGAACCTGCTCTTTATAATATTCAGCGTTCAGCTCATTGAAATAAGCGTTCGTATTCAGTCTGATTTCTTCGATGTCTGCGGCAGTACCTTCGTTTATCAGGATCTCGCTGGCATTGATTTTGACCAGTTCGTTGAGAAGGGTCTCAAATCTGTCACAGTCAGGGATGTTTGCTGCGTAGATCTCACCTGTGGAAACGTCGCAGTAAGCGATACCTGTTTTGCTTTCGGTGCTGTAAACAGAAGCAATATAGTTGTTTTCCGTTTCTTTCAGCATGTTCTGGCTGATCACAGTACCCGGTGTGATGACTCTTATAACTTCTCTCTTTACGATCCCCTTTGTCTGAGAAGGATCTTCCATCTGTTCGCCGATGGCAACCTTATAGCCTTTTTCAACCAGACGGGCAATATAAGTATCCGCCGAATGGAACGGTACGCCGCACATAGGTGCGCGTTCTTCCAGTCCGCAGTTCTTTCCTGTCAGTGTAAGTTCGAGTTCTTTGGATGCAGTGATGGCATCATCGAAAAACATTTCGTAGAAGTCACCAAGACGGAAAAACAAAAGACTGTCGGGATAATTCTGTTTTATCTGGAAATATTGTTCCATCATAGGAGAAAGTTTAGCCATTTTTTACCTCAGCCTCTGAAAAAA
>JAGBGL010000021.1 GCA_017936025.1 Bacillota bacterium
ATAGAAAACATCGAAAAGGTAGGAAAACAATGGCTTTTGACGGAATCGTAACCGCCGCAGCGGCGTACGAGCTGAAGGAAAAACTTCTGCTCGGCAAGATTGAAAAAGTATACCAGCCGGAACCTGATGAGCTGGTATTCCATATACACACAAGAAACGGGAATTACCGCCTGTATGCTTCCGCAGCAAGCGACCATGCCCGTATGCATCTTATAACAGAGAACCCTCCTAACCCTCCGGTACCTCTGGCTTTCTGCATGCTCCTCCGGAAGCATCTTCAGGGAGGCCGCATCACTGATATCGCGCAGAAGGGCTCTGAACGTATTATAGAGATAACCCTGGAAACCCTGGATGAACTGGGCTTCACGGTGAACAAGCGCCTGATTTTCGAAATCATGGGAAAGCACAGCAACATCATTCTGGTAGACCTGAACACGGGTAAAATCATGGACAGCATAAAACGCGTATCCATCGATGTCAACCGCGCACGTCAGGTGCTTCCGGGCAAGTTATATGAATACCCTCCTGAACAGGATAAAATTCCTTTCATGGAAATCACGCCTGATCAGCTGTCAGTTATAAGCAGGGATCCGAAATCATATCTCGGCGCTATCGGCGGCATCTCCCCTGCTGCAGCAAGACTTCTGGCAGAATCAGACGACCCGTATCAGACCCTTAAGGAAATCCGTGTGACGCTTGCTTCCGGAAGCTTCAGGCCGACTGTATATCTGAAAGAAGACGGAACACCCGGTGACTTCCATGTGATACCCCTCGGCATACATCCTGAGGAGAAGCACTTCGGATCTGTCAGCGAAATGCTGGATTTCTACTTTGTGAACAAGGAATCTTCCAACCGCATAAAGCAGAAGTCTCTGGATCTGGAAAAGTTCCTTTCAGGCGCTCTCAGCAAACTGTATCTGAAACGCCAGAGACTGGGCGAAGATCTGATAAAGGCCGGTAACTCTGATAAATACAGACTCTACGGTGAACTGCTTACAGCAAACATCCACATGGTGCAGCCGGGGGCAGAAACTGTAAATGTCCTGAATTATTACGACGGAACCCAGATAGATATCCCGCTGGACCCTAAGATCCCTGCGGCGAAGAACGCACAGCGCTACTTCAAAAAATACGGGAAGGCAAAGACTGCTCTGAAAGAAAAGTAGATCCAAATCGAAGAAACAGATAAAGATATCGAATACCTGGAATCCGTTGCCGCTTTTCTGGAAAATGTAGAAGCCATCGAGGAAATTGATTCTATCAGAGATGAACTGACAGAAGCAGGCTTCCTGAAGAAAAGGAAAACTGTCGGCATACAGAAAAAGAAAAAAATAAAACCGCACCAGTACGAGACCGGTGACGGTTTCAGAGTCCTTGCAGGACATAATAACAAAGAGAACGACCAGCTCACATTCAAAATGGCAGGTTCCAGAGACTACTGGTTCCACACCAAAGATATACACGGCACACATGTAATTCTGTTTACAGAGGGCCGGGAGCTGACCGAAACAGCTATTTTCGATGCAGCTGCAATCGCTGCATATCACAGCAAAGGGCGCGCATCCGAAAATGTTCCCGTGGATTATACTCAGGTCAAGTATGTAAAGAAACCTGCCGGTGCAAAACCAGGCATGGTGATCTTCACTAACAACAGAACTGTTTATGTAACACCTAAATTGCCTGTATCCACTGAATCATCTTCTCAATAACTTCATCGCCTGTGCTTTCCATTCCGCCGTTGTGGATTTCATGGAAAAGATCGGGCCATTCAATATATTCGCGAGTCTCAACGGCAGCTACTTTACGGCTGCCGTTTACATTGCAGATTTTATCGGCAGTCCCGTGCATCAGGAGCATCGGGAGGCCTTTCGCTCCACCGTTGTCTTCAAGAGTTCCTTCTCCCAGCATTTCCCCTATAGTAAATCCGTCCACTGCACACTGCATGCTAACGCGTCTGTGAACCAGCGGATTATCGATATAATCTCCAACAGATTTCTTGTTACCAAGTTCTTTTTCAGATACACCTGAGCCGATCGTCATGGAAGGTAAAACTTTTGCCGCTGCTTTCGCTGCTGCCTGGACAGGTGCCGGGAAGTTACGTACCAGCTGCACCCATGGTGCAGAGATCACGAATCCGGAGAGTTCCCCATTCAGATTTCCTCTTTTACGGTAGTCCATTGAGATATTTCCGCCCATGCTGTGTCCGTAAAGGATCAGCGGTTTGCCCGGATACTGCTCCTGTGCGTATCTTATCAGATCGTCTATATCTTCGAGGACCGCTTTTCTTGGAGCACAGTGCCCTCTTTTCCCGGAAGTGATCCCATGTCCTCTGAGGTCCATTGCAACGACTGCAATATTATTTTCATTCATTGCACCCGCCACTCTTTCATAACGGCCTGCATACTCGCCGATACCGTGTATCAGACACACTACATGATCAGGATTTTCGGCCTTCCAGTGATATCCTGCGATTTTTATACCGTCTCCGGCATCTTTTAAAATAAAATTGTCGTACATGTTACACCTCCAAAATTGCCATTTTATTACATTTATTGCTCTTTTCCAGTTTTTCCCTTGACCACATCCATATTTTGGTATATTCTTCAGTTGTACGGCGAAGCCGTGTCTCAAGAGGGGGGTAAAATATTGAAAAGAGCTGTAACAGAAAATATCAAAAAAGAGCATGCGCCTGATTGTACCTGCTCTTTATGTGGTCAGAATTATAAGAGTTTTTCCTTTAAAAGCGGTTATGTCTGTGAATCCTGTGTGAAGTATATAAAGGATAATTACAATACTGAAAAGCTTTCTGACTCAGAAAAAAGCAAATAAACAGATGCCGGTACAGCCTCCGCGCCGGGCTGCATGCGGTGAGCGGGGTGTTAATCTCCCATCCCGCCCATCTTCAGCTCTCTCTACCGTTTATTCTTTCTGTTTTTCTTATTCCGTGCATTCTGCCTTCTCTCACCGGCAATACGCTTTTTAGTTTTTGCTTTCATAACGGAGTATCCGAATTTGCCAAGCGGTGTACGTTTGAGCGCGAAATACTCACCATGGTTATATGCCACAAGACCTGCCAGATCCAGTCTGATGCGGCCTTTCTCATCCATCAGCTTTTCATCCACGCGGACATTTACTATATCCGCAACGAACATATCATGGCTTCCATATTCATGGATTTCTCTGACTTTACATTCGAGATTTACAGGTGACTCCTTTATGGATGGGCACGCAACTTTTTCACCGGGCTGCGGAGTCAATTTCATTTCTTTGAACTTGTCCACATCACGTCCGGATCTTACGCCGCAGAAATCCGTAGCAAATGCCAGGTCTTCAGTAGTTATGTTGATAGTAAATTCTCCGTTCTCTTTGATAATGCCATGGGAGAATCTTTCTTTTCTCACAGACACATATGTCATAGGCGGTTCAGAGTTTACTATGCCCGTCCATGCTACAGTTATAATATCATGTTTTTCTTCATTACCGCAGGAAACCATCACTGCCGGTACCGGGTTCAGCATAGTTCCCGGTTTGAAATTGATCTTACCCATTACTATTTCCTCAGTTTTTCCAGTGCCTGCTTGAATTCCGCAGGCAGCTCACTTTCAAATTCCATATATTCACC
>JAGBGL010000022.1 GCA_017936025.1 Bacillota bacterium
GATTAATCTTGCCATAATATTTCCTCCTCAATTTATATGAAATATGTTTTTACAGATTTGACGGTGCCACGCGGAATTGCTTTTGCAAACTTTTCGTGACGGTATATTATAGCACGGTATTTTGTCTATTGCAATTTCCTGAGGCAAAAAATTTTGCAGGAATTATTTGCAGCTTTTCCTTAATTGACAAATGTATTTTTATGTCCTAAAATCAAGTCAACAAAAGTATATTTTGATATATTCAGCACAGGAGGTCATATTATGGAAAAGAAACAGATTGCTCACGGATTAGCTGTTGCATATATGGTTGGCAAGGATCTTCCTACAGAAGAACTTGTTGCAGAGTACAAGAAAAAATATGATGAAATCCTTAAATACTTAAAGGATCAGCCGGCACACGAACCTGTTGTCACTGACAGAATCAAATTAGGAATGTAACTGATACGCAAAATCCCTTCAATCATACCGATTGAAGGGATTTTTTATTCACAGATATGTTGCCATATTGTCGCACAGTCTTTCTTCTACGGAAATCAGCTGCCGGCACATGTCCTTCGCCTCACTGTCCGCACTGTCATATGCGTTCAGATACTCGTTCAGCGACTTTATCCCCATATTGCATCCATCTGTAATAAGGTCCGCCACCATCGTGTCTGTCGGATCCATCATCATTTTGAAGTTTGTTTTCATCCATGACATCCCGCTTGCCATAACCGGAGGATTCTTCCCGCTGAAGCCCTTCTTCTGCAGCATTTCATGGATTTCACTTTCCAGCTTTTTATGATGAGATTTACTGTTTTCAAGTACGCTGAGCAGCCTTTCATTTTTAACATAATCCAATACATCATCAATCGATGAAACCGCCATTTTTGTGCCTGCATCGCACTCTTTCAAAAGTTCAATAGTATCATTTCTTTCCATACCGGATCTCTCTTTCTTTTTTCTGTTAGTATGGTCCGGTCATTCGTATAATATGTGATTTTTACTGCAGACAGCAGTATGTGCTGCATAAAAAAAGATGCCTCAGCGGCATCTTTCAGTTCACCATATTATTACAGCTGTTCCATCTGTCCTTCATCCAGAGAATGTTTTACACGGTCGCGTTCCTCTGCTGTTTTCGCATCATTCCAGTTATCCATTGTTCCTACCAGATATCCTGTGATTCTGCGGATGCGTTCAAAAGGAACGTGTGCAAACTGATAACTGAGGTCCGCGTACTCTCCATCGATCTGAATATCAAGACTTTCAAGTTTTCTTCCGTATTTTTCTTCAAGGTAATCCACATAAGCCTGAGCTTCTTTAGGATCTGCATTTCCTGTGATATTTACAAACATTATTCCCACCTCCGTTTAGATTTACTATTTTATTCCCCTGTTTAATTTTATTTAAACACACTTCCCGCCAAAAGTATATGCGGCTGAAGAAAAAAACATCAAAAATACAATCCTAAATTGCAACAAATTACAATTAAGGATATACTTGTAAATGCAGATTGTTTTATCTGGCGGCTCACACATCTGCCGCCACGGAGGAATTATGCTGATAACATCGATACTCACATCACTGATAAAAATATTCATACTGATCCTGCCCGGTCTGCTTTTCCGCAAAAAGGACATAATATCGGATGCGCAGAACTCAGGCCTTTCAAGCATCGTCGTAAATCTCACATGGCCGTGCCTTGTGATCGATGCCATGCAGATCCCGTTTGATTCACAGGTCATGACGGACAGTGCACGTATCACAGTTGTGACGCTGATAATCTTCGCAGTTCTCGCCATTGCAAGTATCCCGCTGGTCAAAATGCTCCGCGTTTCAAAAACCAAGCAGTATCTGATCATGTTCATGTTCCTGTTCGGAAACACCGGCTTCATAGGGCTTCCTGTAATAAAGGCTCTCTACGGAAGCGATGCACTTTTCTACGCGGCTATCGTGGAAGTAATCAATGACATCCTTCTGTTCACTGTCGGCATCATGCTGATCCAGCTTTCTGCCGGCGCAAAGCTGCGCATGGATCCAAAGCAGATCATCAGCCCGGGACTGATCGGTGTTTTCATCGGCCTGATTCTGTTTCTGCTGAACATCCGGCTGCCTGATGTTATAGCACAGCCGATCGCTATGGTGGGCGATGCAACTACTCCTCTGACAATGTTCGTAATCGGAGGTCAGCTGGCAGCCCTGAGATTCCGCGACATTGCCTGTGACTGGAAGGTTTACGGCGTGATTTTCATGAGACTGCTTGTCATCCCGCTGATCGCACTTGGGATCGTAAGACTCTGCATGGGCGAATTCACACTGCTGGAAAAAGTGATCGTGATCAGCTTTGCTATGCCTGCTGCAGCGGCTTCCGCCATCTTCAGCAAGCAGTACAAAGGAGAGGAAGCCTTCGCAACCAAGAGCGTCCTGATGACCACCGTCTGCTCCATCCTGACAATACCGGTTTTCGCAATTATTATGGAATTGTAGCAGTGTCAGACGAAAAAGCTTCCATGAAGTCGAAAAAATGCATTTGTTAGACCTGCTCAAATATGCTAATATTAAATAGAATCCAGGTGCGTCAAATTCGCCGCACCTGTGCATATATGCTCTCGTAGCTCAGGGGATAGAGCGTCGGTTTCCTAAACCGTGCGTCGGAGGTTCGAATCCTCTCGGGAGTGCCAAGAGTGCTTGGCAGCCATCGGCTGCTAGGTGCTCTTTTTATTTTCCCGAGAGGATTCGAACCTGAAAAGACGCGGGCGTAAAGCCCGATGGCCTTCCAGTTATCGGCATCTCCTCTCATCAGCGGTCTTCAGATAATTTTTTATCGGAAACACATTAAATTCACATCCACTCCGATAATATTCCGTTATAAATATCGAAAAATATCTGAATAGGCAACCTTTCCGTTAATATATTATCGGAAAACACTCCGAAAGCCCCTGTTCCGATAATCACGGACAGACACTAAGAGAGAAGAAATGCCGATGATCAACGTACTTTCCCTTTCCCTTGTACCCGACTTTAAAAAATGATATACTATAGTATAATTCAATCGAAAGGAACGAGATTAATAATGCATAAAGAGGCACTGAGAGCTGCCTGGGTCGAAATCGACCTTGCCAGCCTGGATTCCAACATTAAGAAAATACAGGATAAGATTGGGGATTCTGTTGAACTTATCGGAGTCATCAAAGCCGACGGCTACGGCCATGGCAGCATAAAGGTCGCAGAGGTCCTGCGTGCAAACGGGATCAAAAAATTCGCGATTTCCGACCTGTCCGAAGCACTGCTTCTGAGAGAGTACGGTTTTACTGAAGAAATCATAATGCTGGGTATTACTCCATCATTATATGTAGATACTATTATTGCCTACAACATCACACCGGTGATCTGCTCACTGGATGTTGCGGAAGAATATGCAAGGGCCGCAGTCAAACGCGGGACCCTGGTTTCCGGTCTGGTTGCAATCGACACAGGAATGGGCCGTATCGGCTACCGCCCTGACGAGGCACACGCGATCCCGGAAATCAAAGCAATGTCACAGCTGGATGGCTTCAAAATCAGAGGACTGATCACACACTTCTCCGAAGCCGATGCTGCTGACAAAACATATTCCAGAATGCAGGAAAAGCAGTATCATGACTTCTGCAAAGTTCTGGAAGCAGAAGGGATCGACATTCCTATCAAGACACTGGCAAACAGCGCTGCGATCATGGATCTGCCCGAAACACACTGCGATGCAGTGCGTGCAGGCATCATCATGTACGGCCTGTACCCAAGTGACGAAGTCGATCACAGCCAGCTGGATCTGACACCGGTAATGTCTGTCAAGGCCAGCATTGTTCATCTGAAAGAAGTACCTCCGGGAACTTCCATCAGCTACGGCAGAAAATTCACGACTGACCGCACCAGCAAAATCGCTACACTGGCGCTGGGCTACGCCGACGGGTATCCGAGACCTTACTCTCCTGTCGGAAAAGTTATCGTAAACGGACACTACGCTCCTATCGCGGGCAACATTTGCATGGACCAGTGTATGATCGACGTGACAGATGTCCCAGAAGTAAAAGTCGGCGACGAGGTAATAATCATGGGCAGCGACGGAACGCACACTATACTCGCGGACGACATCGCCGAATCCACAGGAACTATCAACTACGAAATCATCTGTGCATTTGGCCAGAGACTTCCGAAAGTGTATATCTAAAGGAGAAGAGAAATGAAAAAATTATTTTTAATCATAGCAGCGCTGGTTATGGCGCTCAGCATTACAGCCTGCACCGTAGATCCTTCCGATGACGGAAGCAATACAAAAATGATTACGGTATACATGAACATCGACTTCCCTGATGCAGACGACGAGGAAGTCGCACCCGGAACGGTATGCCCTCCTGACATCGAAGACTACAAAATGAAAGTCGAAGAAGGTGCAACAATGATGCAGATCCTGGAATCTTTCGCAAGCCAGAATGATCTGGAAGTTCTGGTCGATACAACCAGTCCTACAGTTTATGTAACTTCCATCGGCGGCGTTGCACAGACAGCTACAGCAGGCTGGATGTACGAAATCAACGACGAAACGATCTGGGAAGAAGCAGGAACTTACACACCTGCTCACCGCGACGAAATTACATGGGAATTTTCTGATTTCCAGTAAAGCATGACTCAGTAAGGCACCGGAGCTCCGGTGCCTTTTTTATTCCGCAGTATGCCTGAAGCCATAATTTTTCTTTCTGCAAAGCTGCTGATATATATTTTCTCAAAACAGCAAACCGGTTGACCGCGGGTTTGCCAGTTGCTATACTTTTCGTATAAACGGAGGTTTTCATGTCAGCAGAAAAATTTATGACAAAAGAAGGAATCGCAGAGCATCTTGACCGCGATATCCCTTTATATATTTTTGACACCATAGACTCGACAAACACTTATGCAAAAATGCTCGCTGCAGAAGGTGCGGAACACGGAACGACAGTTATCGCACTCCAGCAGACTGGAGGAAGAGGCCGCCTCGGACGCAGCTTCCATGCGCCTCCCGGAACAGGCATTTACATGAGTATCGTGCTGAAAACAGAATCCGATTTCAGCAAAGCCCTGATGGCTACAACCGCTGCATCCGTTGCAGTCTGCCGGGCAGTCAGTGCAGTCTGCAGCGCGGAAGCGCAAATCAAATGGGTAAACGACATTTATCTCGATGGCAAAAAAGTATGCGGCATCCTCACGGAAGCCATTACTGAAAACGGACTTCCAAAGGCACTCGTTGTCGGTATTGGCATCAACTGCTCCACCATAGGTTTCCCGGAGGAACTGCTGGATATCGCAGGCGCCATCGACGGAAACTACGATCCGCAGCAGCTGACTGCACAGGTAATAAACGAACTGCTGGCACTGGCAGTTAACATGGACCCCCGGGAATTTATCGGTGAATACAAAGACCGCAGCATGGTCATAGGCAAGACTGTAAAAGTTTACAAGGGCGGTTACTCACCTGACGCGCATGGTCTGCCGGCAAGAGTCCTGGACATCGATAATTCCGGAGGGCTGAAAGTGATATACAGCAGCGGACTGCGCGAGACGCTTTCCAGCGGGGAGATTTCTATAAGACTATAATAAGGAGCGTGGCATACTGCCGCGCCGGGGAGACTACAATTATGAGCAAGAAAGATATTTTACAGATTTTCGCCGACGAAGTAACTTCTATCCGTCAGCAGGGATTATATAAAAACGAGCTTCCGTTCGTTTCTGCACAGGGCGCAAAAGTCACACTGGCTGACGGACGTGAAGTTGTAAACATGTGCGCTAACAACTACCTGGGCCTGGGCAACAACCCCCGCCTCATCGAGGCAGCAAAGCGCACGTATGATGAAAAAGGATACGGAATGGCTTCCGTAAGATTTATATGCGGGACTCAGGACATCCACAAACAGCTGGAAGCAAAGCTCTGCAGTTTTTTCGGGATGGAAGATGCTATCCTCTACTCTTCCTGCTTTGATGCGAATGCGGGGCTGTTCGAAACGCTTCTGGGTGAAAACGACGCAGTCATCAGCGATGAACTGAATCATGCTTCCATCATCGATGGCGTACGTCTGTGCAAAGCGAAACGATACCGCTATAAAAATAATGATATGACAGATCTCGAGAAGCAGCTGCAGGATGCAGACGCGGCAGGCGCACGCATCAAGCTGATCGCTACGGACGGGGTTTTCTCCATGGATGGCATAATTGCTGACCTCGCAGGAGTTTGTGATCTGGCCGATAAATACAACGCCCTGGTCATGGTTGACGACAGCCATGCTGCAGGCTTCGTCGGACCTACAGGCCGCGGCGCATGTGAACACTGCGGAGTCATGGGGCGTGTGGACATCATCACCGGCACTCTCGGTAAAGCACTGGGCGGTGCTTCAGGCGGATATACACTGGCTTCCCGCGAGATCGTCGAGCTGCTGCGTCAGAGAAGCAGACCTTACCTCTTCTCCAACACACTGGCTCCTGCTATCGCCGGTGCCAGCATCGAGACACTGACTATGCTGGACGAAAGCACCAAGCTGCGCGACCACCTGGAAAGCCTGACGGCTTATTACCGCAAAAAGCTTGCGGACAACGGATTTGACGTTATCCCGGGAACGCATCCATGTGTTCCTGTGATGTTCTACGATGAACTGAAGGCCGGTGCTTATGCGAAAAAAATGGTGGAAAAAGGCTTCTATGTTGTGGCTTTCTCTTATCCTGTTGTACCGAAAGGAAAGGCCCGCATCAGAACACAGGTCTGCGCCAGCCACACTTACGAAGATATCGACCGCATCGTAGCGGCGTTCGTTGAAACCCGCAATGAACTTGGTAAATAGGAGGGTATTATGGAATCAAGATTCGAAAAAAGAACTTTATACATTCAGGATAATGCCGGTCATTATCTGAACAAATTCGGAATAATGGAATCTACAGGAAACAAAATCTCATGGAACTGGTGTGCATTCTTCTTTACATCCACATGGATGATCTACAGAAAAATGTACAAACCGGCGATCTTCGTGATGATTATCGAATATCTGGCTATCCCGTTTCTGGCGGCGCTTTTCTCAGGTTCATTTATCCTGGGAACGCTCACAACCTCTATCGGCTCGTCACTGTCTCTTGCTGTGAGCATATTGCTCGGACTGTTCGGGAACTACATTTATATGAAACACATCGACGAACTGATGGACAAAGAGCCATTTGATGATCAGTTTGGCTATCAGCAGAAATACGGCGGCATAAGCTGGAAGCTGGTCGTTATATTCATAATCATCGGAAATATACTCAGCCTCGCTGTAGAAAAAGTACTGTTCTAAAACCCTGCCTACAGGGTAAAACCTGACTAAAAAACGCTGACCGCAATGGTCAGCGTTTATTTTTTATAAAGAACTCAGGTATCTTTCGCCTGTGTCAGGCATGATAACTACGATTTTCTTTCCTGTATATTCGATCCTCTTCGCAACCTGCAGAGCTGCATGCAGTGCCGCTCCGGAGGAAATTCCGACGAACAGGCCTTCAGTCTGTGCCAGATCCTTCATTGTTGCGATCGCATCTTCATCTTCGACCTGAACGATCTCATCATAAATCTCAGTATCCAGAACTTCAGGGATGAAATTAGCACCGATCCCCTGGATCTTGTGAGGGCCCGCCTCTCCGCCGGACAGCAGCGGGGAAGCCGCTGGTTCCACCGCGATGACTTTGATATCAGGATTCTTTTCCTTAAGATATTTACCGACGCCTGTGATAGTTCCGCCTGTACCTACTGCAGAAACCAGCACATCTACAGTGCCTTCTGTATCCTCCCAGATCTCAGGACCTGTGGACAGGTAGTGTATCTGTGAGTTGGCAGGATTTTCGAACTGGCCCATGATGATGCTGTTGTGGATCTCTTTCTGCAGTTCTTCAGCCTTTGCGATCGCACCTTTCATGCCTTCGGCAGCAGGAGTCAGAACCAGTTCCGCGCCATACGCAGTCATCAGTTTTTTGCGCTCTTCGCTCATGTTTTCAGGCATAACAATGATAGTTCTGTAACCGCGGGAAGCAGCTGTCA
>JAGBGL010000023.1 GCA_017936025.1 Bacillota bacterium
AACGATACCGCCGCAGTTTTTTGTCGCAGCTGCCACTTCCACCTGTTCCAGATGCAGTGCTTCGTTTTCCAGGGAAATGTTGCCCTGGTAATCAGAAAAGCTACCTTTTATAATGGCAACGTCGATGTCGAATGCCGGATAGAACAGGAAGTCCTCTCCACGCAGCTGGATCCTTTCGACCACACTTTCACCGCTGTCCCACGCCGCCTGGTTGATGCGGCCTCCGTCGACCTCTGGGTCAACGAAAGTTTTCATTCCCACCTGGCTGATAACACCCGGTTTCTTGCTGGCGATCGCTCTCATCATGTGTGAAAGCACGCCCTGCGGGATCATGAATGTCGGAAATGCGTTGTCCATTACCAGCGGGTAGATCTTCGGTGCCGCAGAAAGGTTGGCGCAAAGCAGTCTGCGTACCAGCCCTCTGTGGGCGAAGTGATTGATCCCGCGGTTCTTTCCGTCACCGCCGATCCCGGCAATATTTACGACAGAAAGATCTTCAGGTTTTCCTTCGTTTATATATCTGTTTTCGATTTCTCCAAGTATGTCGTCTGCCAGGCAAAAGCTGATGAAGCCGTCGATCAGTACTGTCGCTCCATCCGGCACCAGTGCCGCCGCCTGCTCGGCATTTATGAATTTTACTGTCATGTTTGTCCGCCTATCTATTTTTAAATTTAATATCTTTCTCTTTTCTCAGAAATCCGCCCATCCCGATTTTCTGGTCCTCAGTAACAAACAGTTCACTGAATCTCTGTCTTTCATACAGGCTGCCTTCTTCGATGCTGTGATCCTGCGCATAATTTACGCATTTCTTGGAAGCCCTTATTGCCAGCTGTCCATATCTGCAGATTTCTTCAGCAAGCTCCAGTGCTGCTGGCATCAGTTCTTCCTGCGGAAGCACTTTGTTTACCAGTCCTATGCGGAGTGCTTCCTGCGCATCTACCGCTCTGCCGGTGAAAATCATTTCCTTGGCAATGCTGTCGCCCACGATCCTGCAAAGTCTCTGAGTCCCGCCGGATCCGCAGATAACTCCAAGTTTCACCTCCGGAAGTCCGAGCTTTGCCTTTTCACCTGCATATCTGATATCACACGCAAGTGCCACTTCCAATCCGCCGCCCAGCGCATAGCCGTTGATAGCAGCGATCACAGGTTTTGACATCTTCTCCAGTCTCATATTCAGATCTGTCGCATAGGAAGAAAATTCGAAGATCTCTTCAGGGCCCATCGGGTACATTTCTTCGATATCCGCGCCCGCGATAAAGCTCTTTCCTGTTCCGGTCAGCACCAGCACGAAAACATCATCATCTGCTTCCGCCGCCTTGACTGCCTCATGGATCTCATTTACGAATCCCGAGCTCAGCGCATTCAGCGTTTCCGGCCTGTTAAAAGTGATGATCCCTATATGATTTTTCTTTTCAAATATAACGCTCGCCATGTCTTTTCCTTCTGCAGTTTGCTGAAGCCCTGCTTCCGCCAAATAGGCGCACTGCCCCAATTTAATTCTTATATTATACGACTTTTGAGACAGGCAGTCAAATTTGCTGTCAGGTCTGTCGCTTCCGCCGTCGTCTTCCCCACATGCATGAGTTACCATCTGCCCTCGTACGCTACTGTGGTTACCAAAATCAGTAACCAGGCGCTTATACATGCCCTTTGGTTACGACACCCAAAGGCTTTCGTAACCAAATCTATTGTGATGCGTCTTGGTTGCCAAAACACGTAACCATCGGCATTTTTCTGCTGTTTGGTTACCACCTCAAACCGGATCCAATAAGAAAAGGCGGGCCAGACGGGTCGCCGCAATAAAAAACGGACGGCTCAAAAGCCGTCCGAAAGTTTCATATTAGCCCAGCAGCAGGATAATTGGCAGGTCAACTGCGAATGTAGCCAGCATTGGGATAACCAGACCTGTGATGAATGCGTCCAGGTAGGATTTTTTATGTGTTGTATGGCAGATCGCGAATACAGATACGATGGAGCCGTTCCATGGCAGGGAGTCCAGACCGCCGCAGCCGTCAGCCGCAAGTCTGTGGATATATTCCAGATTGTAGCCCTGCTGTCCGTATTCCAGGAACACGTCGCCGATGGATTCGTATACCAGAGAGATACCGCCGGAAGCAGATCCTAGGATACCAGCGAAGATGTTAGCACCGATCGCAGCAACCAGATATGGGTTGGCTTCGGAGCCCATCAGCACATCGATAGCGAACTGATAGAAAGAGATTCCTTTTACTACGGAACCGAAACCTACGATTACTGCAGTGTTTGTGATTACTGTGATGGAAGTCAGAGCTGCATTGTTCATGATTTCCTTCATTTCTGCTTTCTTAGGCAGGTATTTCCAGAAAATCACCAGTGCAGTTGCTATACCGATCAGCAGGCAGATAACGATGTCAATCTCTGCGATGTTGAACAGGATCAGAACCAGTGCGATAGGCAGGATAGACAGCCATCCGTTAGGAGCAGGCTCATTTTCATCAGGACGTTCAACGCCTGCAGGCCATTCGAAGTGTTCGCCTCTCAGTCTCGCCTGTTTACATCTGTAATTCATATACCAGATGATTGTCAGTGCCATGAACAGGGAGGAGCAGATACCAGGCAGCAGGCCTGCGTAAGCAGGTGTTCCCAGGTAACCCATGGAAACGATATTAGGGATCTGCGGTGCGAACGGACCTGTCATTGCGAAAGTCCACATACCGCCGCATACGATACCCGGCAGAAGTCTTGTCGGCAGGTCAGCGTCTTCGAAGATCTTCAGTGCTACAGGATAAATAGCAAAGATGATTACGAAAGAGTTGATTCCGCCGTAACTTAAGATCGCCGCAGGGATCATACATGCCCACATTGCATTCTTAGTTCCGAATTTGCTGGAAATGATAGAACCGATCTGTCTTGCGGCTCCGGATACCTGATAAAGGCTTCCGAAAATATTCCCCAGCAGGAAGATGAAGAAGTAAGAAACGAAGAATCCCATTACTCCTTGCATATATGTAGTTGTAACTGTTTCAAATACCGGCAGCCGAGAAGTGATACATACCACGACCGCAGCAATTGGTCCGATAATGATCGGTGATATCTGCTTGAAAATCAGGATCGCCATCAGTGCAAATGCCGCAGCCAGACCCAGCGCAGATATTAAAATCTGTACGTCCATTATACTTTCCTTTCATTTATATATATTAATTGATCACATATCTACGTGCCCGCAGACACACGGTACTCATCATTATATATTTTTTATGCACAGACGTCAAACATATACACTATACACGGAATTGTGTGACAATTAGACACAATTCTATAAATTTGAAAATTACAAAAAAATCCCTTTTCTCTGCCATTTTTTTAGTGCTAAAGAAATAGAAATAGTTTATAATGTGGGTAGGTATAACAATGCTTATTTTGTTTACACAAATACTTTAAATATCAAGGAGGACTTCCAACAATGAAAAAAATTGGTGTATTAGGAACTGGTACTATGGGTGCCGGCATCATTCAGGTTCTGGCTCAGAACGGTTACGAAGTAGTAATGAGAGCAAGAAGACAGACTTCCGTTGATAACGGACTGGCTACAGTAGAAAAGAATCTGGACAGACTGATCAAAAAAGAAAAAATCACTGAAGCTGATAAAGCTGAAATTATGGGTAGAATCACTGGATCTACTGATATTGAAATCGTTAAAGATGCTGACTTGATCATCGAAGCAGCAACTGAAAACCTGGAAGCTAAAAAAGCTCTGTTTGCTGAACTGGATGCACTGTGCAAACCAGAAACAATCATCGCTACAAACACTTCCGCACTGTCCATCACAGAAATCGCAGCTGCTACAAACAGACCTGACAAAATCATCGGAATGCACTTCTTCAACCCAGTTCCAGCAATGAAACTGATCGAAATCGTTAAAGGACTGACTACTTCCGACGAAACAAGAGAAACAATCCTGGCTCTGACAGAAGCTATCGGAAAAACTCCAGTAGACGTTGCAGAAGCTCCTGGATTCGTTGTTAACAGAATCCTGATCCCTATGGTAAACGAAGGTATCGGCATCCTGGCTGACGGTGTTGCTGATGTTGTAGGTATCGATACAGCTATGAAACTGGGTGCTAACCACCCAATGGGACCTCTGGCTCTGGGCGACCTGATCGGTCTGGACGTTTGTCTGGCTATCATGGAAACTCTGTACACTGAATTCGGTGACACTAAATACAGACCACACCCACTGCTGAGAAAAATGGTTAGAGCTAACCAGCTGGGAAGAAAAACTGGCAAAGGTTTCTACGACTACAGCAAATAATATTTATAAAAACACAGACCGCTCATATGAGCGGTCTTTTTATTGCTATTGATCTAACTTCCGGTTCCGGACATGCCAAACAGCGGGACTTAAGTCCCGCCATCCGGCTTTTTATAGGGTCGTGCAAATTACGTTAGCTTTCTTTTCTTCTGAAGAATACTGCTCCTGCCATGGATACTGCAGCCAGCAGAGCCATCATAGCAAACAGTCCCATCACGGAACCATCACCTGTCTGCACTGCTTTTTCTACAGGTTTTTCCAGATCGTTGATGATTTTAACTTCAGGCACCATGCCTTCGTCTTCAATATTGATCATGCCGTTTTCAATAGTCACAGTCTTGATACCGAAATCTCCGGACTTGATAGGGTTTCCATAGAGGTCAGTTTCTGCAACATAGTAAGTCTTTCCGTAATCCAGATCATCGATGATGATGGAAGCTTCTGAGCCGCCCTTCATCTCGATCACATGAACGCCGTGCTTTGACATTTCTGTCAGTGCTTCATCTGTGAAAAGTGCTACATAGAATCTGGAATCACTGTTATGCACTGCACCTTCCATTGTCACTGTCTTTGTGATCTTTACTTTTCCGCCAACATAAGAGTTATTGAACACAATGCCGCTTTCAGGATACTGAACATCAGCCTGCATCTGACCTTTACCGTCATCAGTAACAATAACGATCACTTCGTAAACTGTGCCGTCATAAGTTACTCCCGGCAGGTCGCCCTCTTTTTCATATACTGTGAACAGGTATTCTCCCTCGTCACATAATTCCAGACTGTCGAAACTGAAAGTTCCGTCATCGTTGTTTACAGCTTCATCAATAACATTTCCGTCTCTGTCTGTTAACACAAACTCGAATTCACCTTCCAGCAGATCTCTGCCTTCCAGGAACTTAGTTCCCTCAAGATCAACCAGAACCGGTTTTGCATTGTAACAGTTATCAAATGTCACATCTTCAGGATATGCAGCTTCTGCTACCAGCTGTCCCCATTTATTATCTGTAATTGTTACTTTTACGATAACTTCCATCGCATCGTATGTGATGCCGTCGATTTCTTTACCGGCGTTCTTTTCTTTGATCATGTAGTAGTATTCGCCCGCTTCGCTGTATGTGTCAGCTGCGAAAACAACTTTTCCGTCCGCATCATTTACAGCAGTCACAACTGCCGCATCCGGAACAGGCACACCGTTTTCATCGCAGAGAACTTTAGTGAATTCAAACATTCCTGCTTCCAGTTCCTTATTACCTGTCAGATTCTTGTTTACCTGCAGTGCCAGCTCAGTATCTTTTGCTGTATATTCATTTACAAAAGCAATTCTTTCTTCATTTTCAAAGATGACTTCTGCTGTAACTGCTCCGTTTTTATATCCAACTTTCACCTGGAAGCTGATTTTGTCCTTGGAATAAGTGATACC
>JAGBGL010000024.1 GCA_017936025.1 Bacillota bacterium
CACATTTCTTGGCTGTCAGATATAGTTTGTTTTGAAGTTGTCGAACTTTTTCTTTGGAGTTATTAGTCTGCATGACATTCTCTCACTCTTACCCTCTCTACAAACATGAATGAAGTAAGGAACCTTCCCATAAACTGCGTTATCTTGCACAGTCATTGTCGGTACTATGTTCCTCTCCGACTCCCTCCCATCAGAAAATACGACTTCACCAAGCTTATACGCTTTCTTTTTACCTTTCGGTGATGGGTAGGGTCTCTCCAGTTCCGAACCACACTTTTCATACATACCGCTTCCTCTATACCGAGGGATTCCTCCGTGCTGCTTTCCAGTATCTTCACACGTTCCATGGCTTTCACCCATATGCCCAAAGTTCAGCTTATAGTGGGTCAGTTGTCAAGACAAATTTTTATGCCATTTATAATGAATCTGGTGAATGTATGTTCTGTTCATGAACACACTATCCCATTCATTGCCTAATGATCCTGTACCGGCTGTCAGACAGGTTTGTCAAGGCCCTGCCGCTCTGCGGTGCGAAGCAGCCTTTACAAGGCTGGCTGGGAGCTGGTAGCCTCTGAAAGGCAATGATGGCTACGCAACATAGTCGATCAGCTGTGCCGGGTAATACATGTACGCTGGTGTTTCATATCCAATCGCTGAGTGCTTACGCTCAAAATTATACGTATGTATATATTTGGCGATTGCTGCCCTGGCCTCTTTCAGATTGCTGTATTGTGTCAGATAGGCCTCCTCGTACTTGAAGCTCCTGAACCATCTTTCAATCATGATATTATCTGCCCAGCGGCTTTTTCCGTCCATGCTCTGACGGATATTGTTTTCCTTCAGGAATTCCATGTACTCATGACTGGTAAACTGACAGCCCTGGTCTGAGTTCAGGATAACAGGTTTCGCTATTTTGAATGCTTTTTTGAGCGCATTGATCACCATTCTCGTATCCAGCGTATCGTCTACTTCCCAGCCAACAATACAGCGGCTGTACCAGTCGATCACTGCGGTCAGATACAGGAATCCACGTTTGATGGGAACGTAGGTAATGTCAATCGACCAGGCCTGATTCGGCCGGTCTATGACGGCATTACGAAGCAGATACGGGCAGACTTTGGCCTGTTGCATTCGTTTGGAAAGGTTCATTTTCGGATAGATTGGATCGATTCCCATCTCATTCATATATCTGCGGGCTTTTTTACGGCCGATTCTGTAACCGCGGGCTTTCAGCTGTTCAGACATCTGTCTGGCACCCCACGTAGGGTTATCCGTATGCAGATGATCGATGATCTCTTTGCAGTCGAGTTCTTCCTGAGAAACAGGAGTACCTTTGTAATAAATACTGGTGCGGTTCACATCAAGAAGAGCAGCACCTGTAGAAGCAGGCAGTTCCTTAGTCTTCAAAAGGTTTTGGACTAAATTTACTCTCGTAGTCGGGTCCAAGAACTTCTTCAGATTTTTTTTTTGAGCCAGTCCACCTGCATGGTGAGCTGACCAACTTTTTTGGCATAAGCCTCCTTCTCTTTCCGTTCGGCAGCAAGTTTTTCCCTGGCATTGTCTTCCCGGGTATCATCAAAAACCAGAGAAGCCTTATCAAGGAATTCCTTCTTCCAGTTGCGGAGAAGATTCGGCTGGATATTGTTTTCGGCAGCAAGTGTATTTAAATCTTTCTCACCTTTCAGGAGTTCGATCACCAGATCGGATTTGAATTTAGCGGAGAAATTTCTTCTTGTTCGAGACATAATAATAACCTTCTTTCTTTGATATCAGTAGTATATCAGATTCATTATAAAATGTCTCGAAAAGTGTCTTAAATCACGGTGCCATTATACACCGACGGAAGAAGAAACAAACGGCATTATTTGGACGGATGATGATACGCATACGATATTTTTCTTTTCCGCAGACTGTGATGCTGAAGGGTTGATCCGATTTGCAGAGAATGTGCAGGTAAAGGAGTAATCTGTAAG
>JAGBGL010000025.1 GCA_017936025.1 Bacillota bacterium
AGAATAAGAATCGCAAAAAGTGCGCCCAGGAGCAGATTCTGGACTACAGAATTCACGACCATATGAATGTATTCGCCCTGGTCAGACAATGTAGAGAATGTTACGATATCATATTCTCCACTGATTTCTTCAAACTCATCGCGGATACTGTCGGCAACCGCTGCAGTGGCATAACCTGACTGCTTTGTGAATGTCAGAAGCACGCCGTTTTCTCCATTGAGTTTTGCATATGTTTCCGCTGCGTTATTTGCATATGTGACATCTGCAATATCAGAAAGCTTCACCGGTTCAAGACCGTCTATTCCCATGTCCAGCAGAACAAGATTCTTCATCTCATCGATATCTGTGATCTTGTCACCCACACTTACCATGATCTGACCGCTTCCGTCAGTTACATATCCTGCAGGCATGGAGAAATTCTGTGCACTGAGAATAGCGGAAACATTCGACATTGTAAGTATTCCTGTCAGATTTGCACTGCTTAATGCTGCATCCTGCTGTGACTGTACCTCGCCCAGAGCTGTCTGAAGCTGTGCTATTGTTGATTGAAGCACTGCAGATGTACCTGTCATTTCGGACATCTGATTGCCCAGAGTCGCTGAAGTCTGTGCCTGCTGTATATTCAGATCAGACAGCGCTTTATCGATAGCGCCGATCTGACCATCGATCTCTTTTGAAGACGGCAGATTCGAAACGTCGATTCCTGCTGCTGCCAGCTGCTGTTTCAGAGCTTCGGCCGCCGGTTTGTTACCTGCAGCTTCATACGCCTCTATTTTAACTACGATTTCTTTCATTTCCACAAGCTGCTGACGACTGTTCTTCAGCTGTACTCTTACTGCTTCCATCTGAGCAGCTGCCTGCAGCTGTGCATCTGTCAGAGCGTTCTTGCCTCTTGAAATCTGGTTCTGGCCGTCCTGTGCCTGTTTGATACCGCTGTTTATCTGGCCTGTTGCTGCACCGAACTGTTTCAGGATCGCAGCACTTGTTTTTGCATTGATGGCATCAATTTTTTCCTGAGAAAGGACTACCTGAATATCTTCGCTGATCATGCCTGTTGCACTTACACTTGCAACACCATCTACACCTTCCAGTCTGGACATAAGGTTTTCCTGAATAAAATCTGTTGTTTCAGTTTCATTCATTCCTTTGATGCTTACAGCTACAACAGTTACAGGCATCATATCAGGATTGATTTTCATGATAAGAGGATCTCCAACCATCTCATCCCATGAACCGGATATCAGCTCTATTTTTTCCCTTATATCTACGGAAAGGGCATCCATGTTCACATCATCGGAAAACTCCATCATGATCATGGAATAACTTTCGTTTGACACTGAGCCAATGTACTTCATGTTGTTAAGTGAAGCCAGCTGTTCTTCAAGAGGTTCTGTAACCTGGGCTTCTACTTCTTCCGGACTTGCGCCCGGATAAGTTGTCATTACGATCGCATACGGCATATTGATGCTCGGAAACAGATCCGGAGTCATTCTTGTAAATGAAACGACGCCGAATACTATAATAATAATTACAGCGACCAGTACCGTGAACGGTTTTTTTACACTGAATTTAGATAACATAGCTTATATTTTCTCCCCTTTTATTATACCGAATCTGATAATATCAAGCATATTGTGCAGCTTGCCTTCTGCAGCCTCCAGATCATATTCGTCATCCATGTATCCGGCTACAGAAAACATTATACTTGTTGCAAGAAACATCACTGTACCTTTCAACTGATCAACTGATTCAAATTTGATCCCATCCATGGTACATTCGATCTCACAGCTGTGATCAGGCATGTCCATAAAACTGAAAAGTGTTTTAAGATCATCGGCATTCATGTTAGAAACCACTTTTCTGAAAAACGCTTCCCATGTTGTATTTTTAAAGCTGACAATATAATCAAATATATTCTCGCAAAGTTTGAATATATCAATAGAACCGTTCTGTAAATCGTACTTTTCGAGAAATACACATTTCAGTTCGTATATAATATATTCATAAATATCTCTTTTATCTTTAAAATAATAATAAAAGCCGCTTCTTGATACTTCTGCATTCTGCGCAATTTTGAAAATAGATACTTTCTCATAAGGAAGTTCTGAAAATTCATGTATTGCGGAAGCAAGTATCTGCTCTTTTTTAGCCGGCTCAAGTTTATAAAAAGCTTCTGTTGGCATTTTATGCTCCTTCATATAAAAATTCGACACAGTGTTAAATGTGCATTTATTATTTTACTTAACACAGTGTCGAATGTCAATTTCTATATATTATTTTTTTCTTAAAAACGGGATATAAAAAAGTGCAATAACTGCAAGTCCCGCCGCTGCTATCCCTGCAACATAAAGGTACCACTGCCATATTTCAGTGTATACGATGTCAAACGGGAGCTTCACCGTAAAGAAAAAATTAGGCGTATAGTCAACATGCACAAGTTCCCCGCTCACATAAGTAGGTGCTGCCAGCCAGGAATTAAGATATACGGATATGAATGCCAGCACGCCGAGGATCCCGACGGTACTTAAATAATGCTTTCTCCGTATGTCTGTCTCCCCTGTCATCACAATGCCTGCTCCTAATATAATCAGCATTGCATGATACAGGAAATACTGATATGCCAGCGGATGTGTGAAGCCTTGAGATAACTCTATAGTTCCTCCCGTGAATATCGACGGAATCATCAGTGCCAGAACCGCACCGAATATGCATGTCGGATAAAGAAATGCAGTGAATGCTTCCTTAACTTTCCCATCTGCAGCAAACCTCACAAAAAAGATTATTATTATCTGGATAGAACACAGATGGAACGGCAGATGCTGAGGCATCATATAAGGATACATAGTGCTTCCATCAGCTGACGGAACAAGCTCCATCATGGAAAAAACTTTTATCACTTCGGAAATCACGCAGACTGCACAGCATACATTGAGGATTTTATCAAGTGTGATCCTGCATTTTTTTATATAGATCAGTGACGCTGCAATTACTGCAGCACATATGATGAGCCATATTATGTGTACTGTAGAAAACATTTACTGCTCCTTTCCCTTCTTCTTAAAGAAAGGCATATAGAATACCAGTGCAAAGATGCATACAACTGCAACAAGTATCATAAAATAGATATACCATTGCCATATTTCAGTAAATTCAAACGGTACCGGAGGTTTGTATGTAAAGAAGAAGTTTGGTGTATAATCTACGCTCACTACTTCTCCATTTCTGTAAGTCGGCATTGCCATCCATGAATTAAGATAGATAGATATGAATGCCATGAAGAACAGGATACCTATAGTTGTAAAGCAGTGTTTTCGCTGTATGTCCACCTGTTTTGAAACTGCAATATATACGCCCAGGATCACCAGCATGGAATGATACAGGAAATACTGATATGCGATAGGATGTGTAAACGCCTGCGAAACATGAATATCATCGGTGAAGATTATAGGTATGAACAGTGCTATAAAAGCGCCTGCTGCACAAGTCGGATACATGAAGGCCAGAATAGCTGTGCGGAGTTTGCTTTCTTTTGCAAAACGTGAATAAAATATAAGCAGCACCTGTACTGAACACAGATGAAACGGCAGATTATGAAGTTCCAGGAACGGGATCGTTATAGTGCCGTCAGCTGAAGGTATAAGATGCATCAGACTGAATGCTCTCGTGAGTTCCGAAAGGACAGCACCAATGCATGCCCATGTAAGTACTCTGCGCATGTCAGGTTTATATTTTATTAGCAGTACGATAGCTGCAGCTATCAGAATAAAACTGACAGCAAGCCATATAAAGTGATATGCAGTAAACATATTGTATCTCCTGTTAATGATTTAGTAGCATATTCATTATAACTGAATATACGATTTATACAATACTATTAAATTACTGATACGATTTAAGCCTAAAAAACAATTGACAAATGCCTCTATTTCCGTTATGATTATTCAAGTCAGCACATCTGACACAACTTAATAAGCGGCCATGGCGGAATCGGCAGACGCGCACGGTTGAGGGCCGTGTGGGCAACCGTATGGGTTCAAGTCCCATTGGCCGCACCATTACAATAACAGACCTTCATCGAAGGTCTGTTATTGTATTTTTGAGACGTAAGGGACTTGAACCCTCCGGGCGAGACTGTTAAGCGAGATAGTCCTGCGGACTATCTCGTAAGGAGCGGTCCAAGCAGGCTGAACTAGCCTGCGCAGGACGGCGGATGCGAAGCATACGCGCAAGTCCCATTGGCCGCACCATTAAAAAAGGTAGGTAATAATATTATCTACCTTTTTTCTATTATCTAATTAGTTAACCCTCCGGGCGCGACTGCTAATCGAGACAGTCCTTTAAACTGCAGATCAGCTGTTAAAGTGAAATCTCTTTAATTTAGTTTTATACGCCAGCAGATACATCGGTACTGCCAGAGCCAGTGATCCGAAGAAATCCAGTATCGAATGCTGCTTCAGACATACTGTGGAAATAAAGATAAGTACTATCAGCACAAATGATGCCCCTGTTATCAGATTTCTGTGTCTGCCAAGATGCTGGGATTTTGCCAGTGCGATATGCATCCCTATAGAATTGAAGCAGTGGATGCTCGGGAAAACATTATCAGCAGTATCAAATCCCTGCAGTGCGATCACAGCATCTATCATCATATTGCTTCTGCCCAGAGTGTCATAATCCACTCTCAGTTCCTGACAGTTCGGCCATAGCGTGTAAATAATGAGACATATTGTCATTCCCGTATAAAGGAAGATGCACATTCTCACAAAGTCTTCCTGTGAAGTGAAAAACAGGAAAACATATCCGGCTGCAATGTACGCAAACCACATATAATACGGTATGATAAACCACTCGCAGAACGGGATCATATCATCCAGAAAGCAGTATAATGGCGTCGGATCCTGCGAAGGGACCCAGCTTTCCAGCCAGCTGAACCACGGCACATAAATAACGACATACAGCAGCAGCGCTGCATGTTTGTATTGAGGTATTGTTTCTTTGATTTTTTCCATAACTGTTATTAAAATTCAGCCGTCGCGTAAAGCGCAGGCAGTACAATTTACATTACTAGAGATTTTATACCGAACCAGATTATCGGCACAAGAAGTGCAGGCAGCATGTTTATAGCCTTTAAATCTTTGATTTTCAGGATACCAAGTCCAGAACTTAAAATCAGGATACCGCCTACAATGGACACTTCCGTCATCATCGCATCAGGGATAGTTGATGCAGCTAAAGATGCAAGAAGATATATACTTCCCTGCCAGCAGAACAGTACTGCAGCAGCTGCAATTATTCCCATGCCGTATACGGAAGCAAGTACCATTGATGTTACAAAATCAAGCGTTGCGTTTGTAAACAGGAATGTATGATCACCGTATAAAGCACTGTTCACAGGTCCCAGGATCGACAGTGTTCCGATACAGAACAGCATGATCGCGGTAGAAAGCCCCTGTGCAAGTTTTGAACTGTTTTCTGATTTTGCAAATCTGTCAGTAAAACGCTCGAAACGTCCGCTGATGTCGATCATATAGCCTGCAAGGCTGCCGACTGCGATACTCAGAATAAACAGTACCGGGAATTCACTTTCAGGCAGGTTCTGTACTACAGAATTAATTCCCAGTACCAAGGCAGCCAGACCCATTGCATTCATCAGCGCGTCCTGATATTCCTGCTTTATTCCCTTTTTAACTATACATCCGATTATTGTCCCTGCACAGATAGTGCATACATTTACTATAGTTCCTAGCATACTTCAAACCCCTTTTTCTGAAGCAGCTCTGAAATCTGTTTATGTAATTCTTCCAGAGTACCGGAGTTGTCCAGTATCTCATCAGATAGTTTTTTCTTTTCATCGTCAGACATCTGGTTTCTGATACGTGCTTCCACTTCTTCCGGTTTCGCATCATCACGGGCACATACGCGCTCGATGCGCAAGTCCATATCAGCTGTTACCAGCCATACCTGTCCGCACCACTTTTCAAGTCCGATTTCAAACAGCAGCGGAGCGTCAATAATGATGCCCTGATGAGTCCCCTGCTGCTGAAAATCTTCCATGACGCGGCGCATTTCAGCCAGGATTTCTTTATGCATGATGCTGTCCATCAGCTTTCTCTTTTCAACATCGTTAAATACGATAGCCGCAAGCCCTTTTCTGTTCAGGCTTCCGTCTTCATTGATTATATCGCTGCCGAAAGCTGCTTCCAGTTCATCCAGAAGCGGCATTCCCGGTTCTACAACCTGTCTTGAAATCAGATCAGCGTCCACTATTGCAAAATTCTGTTCACTGAGGTATCTGGAAACAGTAGATTTGCCTGTTCCGATCCCTCCTGTAAGTCCTATGATTTCCATTGTATTCCAGCTCCTATTTCAGTTCGTACCAGCTGCTGCCGTGATTCAGGTCAGCAACCAGTTTAGTCTTCATTTCAACTGCAGATTCCATGTTTTCAACCAGCAGTCTTTCTACTGCTTCCTGCTCATCTTTATAAGTGTCTATGATCAGCTCGTCGTGCACCTGCAGGATCAGTCTTGATTTAAGGCCTGCATCCTTCAGAGCGTTATATACTTTGATCATGGCGATTTTGATGATATCAGCCGCACTTCCCTGGATAGGGCTGTTCATCGCAAGTCTTTCGCCTACCTGTCGTGTCATAAAATTGGAAGCACCTATTTCATTGATGAAACGTTTTCTTCCCAGCATCGTTGTAACATATCCGTTGTCTTTACAGAACGCGACCTGTCCATCCATGAATTCTTTTACAGCAGTATGCTTTGCAAAATATGTCTTTATATAATCATCTGCTTCTCTTCTTGTGATATTCAGTTCAGAAGAAAGACCAAAAGCGCTCATGCCATAGATAACGCCGAAGTTTACTGCCTTTGCACGGCTTCTCTCTTCTACTGTAATATCCTCAGGTTTCACACCCAGAACATTTGCTGCAGTAGATCTGTGGATATCCTCGCCATTATTGAAAGCGTCTATCAGTGCCTGATCTTCCGCCATATGTGCCAGGACTCTCAGCTCGATCTGGGAATAGTCAGCGCCGACCAGAACACAATCCTCATTTCTAGGCACAAAAGCTTTTCTCAGCTGTCTTCCGAATTCCTGCCTGATAGGGATATTCTGCAGATTCGGTTCTGTGCAGCTGATACGGCCTGTAGTTGTCACTGTCTGCTGGAAGTGTGCGTGTATCGTATTGTTTTCACTGATCAGCGGAAGCAGCCCCTCTACATATGTGCTGTTCAGTTTTGTCAGTGTTCTGTATTCTAAAATCAGCGGAACGATCTCGTGTTCGTGTGCTATTTTCTCAAGGATGTCCGCACTTGTGGAATAACCGCGCTTTGTTTTCTTTCCGGCAGTCAGCCCCAGTTTTTCGAACAGAACAGGTCCCAGCTGTGCAGGTGAATTGATGTTGAACTCTTCACCGGCCAGTTCGTATATCTTCGCTGTCATTTCAGTTACTTTTTCAGTGATCACGCTTCCTATCGCAGTCAATTCACTGCGGTCCGCAGCAACGCCCTGATGCTCCATGGAAGCCATTACTTCTATCAGGGGCAGTTCTACATCATAAAGGACTTTTTCCAGCCCTGATTCAGCTATTTTATCCTTTAAAACAGTTTTCAGACTCATTACAGTCCCCAGCCATTTAAAACCGAATTCACTGTACTGTTTTGACGGGTCGCTGAATAGATCCATCTGCCCAGTCTGTTCCATGAGATCTTTCTCATTTTCGATGTTTTCGTGGAAGTACTCGTAAGCCATCGCTTTGATGTCGTAATTACTGCGGCCGGAATCCAGTACATACTGGCACACCGCAGTATCGAATGCAGTGCTGCATTCTGTCATACCATGATTCATCAGCATGTAATAGTCATTTTTCAGATCATGACCGATGAATTCTGTTCTGTTTTTATTTACTTCATCAGCAAATTCTTTTATAAGTTCATGGCTGTGTCCATTGATATATACGAATTTATCGTTTGACATAATGCATATTCCGTAAATTTCAGGAACTGCCTTATGATTGTTGTCGCCCAGCACTTTAAGCAGCACCGGTGTTGTAAAATCAATATTTTTCAGGTCTTCTGAAGACTCCGCAATGATTTTTTCTGTCTTTTCAAGGTCTATCATCTGTTCAGCAGCTGCTTCTTTTACTGCTGAAACATCCAGCTTTTTAAGGAAGCTGTTGAATTCGAGTTTAGTATAGATGTCTACAAGGGCTTCCATATCAGGCTCACGCATTTTCAGCTGATCAAAATCAAGATCCAGCGGCACGTAAACATTGATTGTCGCAAGTCTCTTGCTCATGACTGCCAGCTGAACATTCTCCTCTATATTCTCACGGAGTTTTTTTCCTGAGATCTTATCTGTGTTTGCTATGATATTGTCCATGGAACCGAACTCAAGGATCAGTTTCTGCGCAGTTTTTTCACCTACGCCCGGAACACCCGGGATATTATCTGACTGGTCTCCCATCAGGCCTTTGAAATCGATGAACTGCTGAGGTGTGAATCCGTATTTATCGATCATAGCCTGCCTGTCGAACAAGTCAAACTGTGAAATCCCTTTTCTGGTGATGAGAACTTTTGTTATGTCTGTTGCCAGCTGCAGTTCATCCTTGTCCCCTGTGATGATCAGCGGCTCAAGACCTGCTTCCTCTGCTTCCCTTGCCACTGTACCGATAATATCATCTGCCTCAAAGCCTTCTTCTTCGAGTATAGCGATATTCATGGCTCTCAGGACATCTTTCATCAGCGGCATCTGCATAGCCAGTTCAGGCGGCATTTTCTTACGGCCTGCCTTGTATTCTTTATATTCTAAATGACGGAATGTAGGCGCTTTCAGATCGAAAGCAACTGCCATATATCCCGGTTCATAATCTGTCTTTATTTTAGTAAGCATATTGATGAATCCATAGATACCCTGCGTATAGATACCTTCTTTTGTGATCATCGGACGCTGCATAGCGTAATATGCTCTGTTTATCAAACTGTTCCCGTCTATGATAACGATAGTCTTTTCCATAGAAAATACTCCTTTCCATTAACCCTAATATTATACCCAAAATCAGAGTTATCTGCAAGCCGCTGTACTTGCAGTGCAAAACAAAAATCCCGGCAGACAGCCGGGATCTTAATATGTAATTATCTTTTTTCAATTATCGCATTGTTTGGACAGTTATCGATACAGTTACCGCAGTTCCTGCATCTGATTTCATCGATACGGAACTGTTTTTCATCCTCAATTACAGCATTATTGGGACATTCAGATTCACATGCCCCGCATTTTATGCAGCGTTTAGTGATTTCATAAAGCATAATTATACCTCACTTTCTGCTATTTTACTTCATTACTGCGGTCAACATAGTGAGTATGCAGTAAATGATGTGAAATATGTCCGCAAGGTTCTTTCAGGTAGTCTTCGTATAAAGCCTGTACTTCTGTATTTTCATGGGATCTGCGGATTTTGTTGTTAGCGTCGCTTTCATACATTTTTTCCATACGCTGTGCCACCATAGCAGGCTGAGGAGTGATAGGCGCACCGCCTCCGTTCAGACATCCGCCAGGACAAGCCATTACCTCAATGAAATGGTATGGGGAAATGCCTGCACGAACATCATCCATAACAGCTTTTACATTTCCGATGCCGTTTACGATTGCAACTTTGACTTCCATGTCTCCGATCATCAGTGAAGCTTCTTTTACACCTCTGTACCCGCGGGCTTCGGTATAATCTATCTGATCAACTTTTCCGCCTGTGAGCTTATATACAACAGTTCTTAACGCAGCTTCCATAACGCCGCCTGTTGTACCGAAAATTCTTGCCGCACCTGTTCCTTCACCCATAAACCGGTCAAATTCCCCATCCGGCAGTGCAGGCAGATTAATATCTTTCAGTTTCATCAGTCTTGCCATTTCTCTTGTAGTCAGCACAACGTCAACATCACGGCCGTGTTCGCTTTCCATCTCAGGTCTCTGACATTCATATTTTTTTTCAACACATGGCATGATAGAAACACTGCAGATTTTTTCAGCAGGAACTCCCAGCTTTTCAGGCAGGTAGTTCTTTACCAGTGCACCGAACATCTGCTGCGGTGATTTACAGGAAGACAAATGATCCAGCTGATCCGGATAATTGTATTCCATATATTTGATCCATCCAGGGCAGCAGGAAGTCATCATCGGAAGCACTCCTCCGTTAGTCACCCTGTCAATAAATTCCGTACCTTCTTCCATGATTGTAAGGTCAGCACTGAAGTCTGTCGTATATGCATATCCGCCGAGAGCTTTCATGGCAGAAGCAATTTTTTTAGTGACATCAGTACCTGCAGGCATGAAGAATGATTCGCCCAGCGTATTCTGTACTGCAGGAGCCATCTGCCACACTACTGTTGTTTCCGGATCATCAAGTGCATCGATTACCTGTCTGATACCGTCTCTTTCTGTAAGCGCACCGACAGGACATACTTTTACGCACTGCCCGCAATTGATGCAGGAAGTTCCGGAAAGGCTTACATTCCCATATGTATCTACATGTCTGAAATCTGTGTTTTCATCATACAGCATTTCATAAATGCTCTGTTTCTGTACATCACTGCATACATTCACGCATCTGCCGCATGCAATACATTTATCCATATCGCGTACCATAGCAATATTGGATTCATCTTTTCCTCTGCCGACAATGATACGTTCTTCAGATTCTACACCCATCAGCTGGGATACGTTCTGCAGCTTGCAGTCACCGCCAGTCTTCTGGCAAGTGAGGCAGTCATTAGGATGATGCTTCAGAATTTCTTTCAGACATTCCTTACGTTCTTCAATTACGGTCTTTGTATTGGTACGTACTACCATGCCTTCTTTCGCACGGATACGGCATGAACGGCGCAGAATAGTTCCTTCACCGTCTTCGATTTCAACTGTGCATAGACCGCACGCACCTGTGGCCGTCAGCCCCTTCATATAACAAAGTGTCGGGATCTCAATTCCTGCTTTCTGTGCTGCTTCCAGTACAGTATCGTCCGGATCACATTTTATTTTCTTTCCGTCTATAGTTAAAATAATATCTTCTTTTAAAGTTCCTGGATATACTTCGAACATTTTATTACCTCTCTGTTAATTACTGTGGCATATCGACTTCTTCATTTTCATAGTAAGCAGCTTCTTTTGCTAAAACTTCTTCAGCCAGTTGTTTCTGTAACTCAGCCGGTACTTTTTCGATCCTGATACCGATCTGCTTGAATCCCGGGATCTTACTTACAGGATCAAGATGTTCAGAGTCAGTTAAGACATTTGCACCTTTTGCGTAATGGAACGGCATCCATGCAACGCCCGGCTGAAGTGTATCAGAAATACGGGCTTCCACATAGATAGAACCTCTTGCGGATGAAACCTTTATCCATTCGCCTTCAGTGATTCCATAGTTTTCCGCATCTTCCGGATACAATTCGATCCAGTTTCGAGGAGATGTGCTATGTATAGCTCTCGTTTTATCTGTCATTGTTCTTGTATGATAATGATACAGAATACGTGCGGAAGTCAGAACCATCGGATACTCTTCGTCCTGCAGATCAGGTGAAGGTCTCCATTCCAGAGGTTTGAGCAATCCCTTACCTCCCGGCCTTACCGGTCCGTTTGTATGCAGGATCGGTGTTCCCGGATGATCTTCCGAAGGGCAAGGCCATACAAGTCCGCTTTCTTTTTCTATTCTTTCATACGTCATTCCTGCATAGGAAGGCGTCACTGTTCTCATTTCATTAAATACATCTTCAACGCAGTCATAATGACACTCATAACCTATACGGTTCATTACCTGCATCAGTATCCACCAGTCTTCGCGGCATTCGCCCTTCATAGGAACTACCTGACGCAGCAGCTGTACTCTTCTTTCTGTATTCGTAAACGTGCCTTCTTTTTCAGCAAAAGCAGCTGCAGGTAATACCACATCTGCATATTCAGCTGTTTCCGTGAGGAAAATATCCTGAGTAATAAGGAATACTTTTTCAAGTGCTTCTTCAACATGATTTGTGTTCGGGTCGGAAACCATTGGATTCTCACCCATTACGTACAGAAGTTTTACTTTGTCTTCCAGGATGGCCGGTATTGCCTGTGTGACCGTATAACCGGGCGTAGGGCTGAGTTCTCTGCCCCATGCATGCTGGAATTTTTCCTTCACTTCATCATTGACTACTTTCTGATAGCCCGGATAGTCTGTTGGCAGCGCTCCCATATCACAGGCCCCCTGAACATTATTCTGTCCGCGCAGAGGGTTAACACCGCTGGCTTCTCTGCCCATATTTCCTGTTACAAGTGCCAGATTACTGAGAGATGATACATTATCAGTACCGTTGACGTGCTGAGTTATACCCATTGCATAAGCGATATATGATTTATGTGTGCCGGCATACATTCTTGCAGCCTCGATAATCAGTTCTTTATCTACACCGCATATCTCAGCAACTGCTTCCGGAGTATACTTCTTTACGGACTCACGGAGTTCTTCGATTCCTTCCGTGTACTTTTCTATGTATTCTTTATCTTCAAGTCCTTCTTCAAAAATAACATGCAGCATGCCGTTGCTGAGAGCAACACTGGAACCCGGATTGATCTGGAGATAGATATCTGCGATTTCTGCAAGCGGAATGCGTACAGGATCTGCAACAATAATTTTCTTGCCTGCATTATGTGCCTGTCTCGCATACATACCCATTACAGGATGAGTTTCCGTAGTGTTTGATCCCGTAATGAAAATCACATCAGCATCCTTGATTTCCGGAATAGGATTAGTCATAGCTCCGCTGCCCAGAGTAGTTGCCAGTCCTGCAACTGTAGAACTGTGGCATAGACGTGCACAGTGGTCTACATTGTTTGTTCCCACAGCGGCTCTTATAAACTTCTGGAACAGGTAATTATCTTCGTTCACAGTTCTTGCAGAAGAAAATCCAGCGATAGCATCTGCCCCGAATTCATCTTTTACTTCATTGATTTTAGATGCTACAAGAGTGAGGGCCTCTTCCCAGGAAGCCGGTACCAGTTTTCCGTTTTTTCGGATCATTGGCTGTGTAAGTCTATCTTTATGATTAATAAAATCAAATGCAAATTTACCCTTTACGCACAGGAGTCCCTGATTTGAAGGGCCATTTGCAGGTCTTGCAGCAACTATCTTATCCCCTCTTACAGAATACTCTATCTGACATCCTACTCCGCAGTATGCACATGTAGTCACTACCTTTTTTGTTTCCCATTCTCTGAATCGCTGCTGGGCTTTTGGAAGCAATGCCCCTACAGGACATACCGAAACACAGTTACCACAGGAAACACATGGTGATTCTTCGATAGATTTTCCATCCTTGATCAGGATATAATCTTTTCCGTTTTCAGTCACTTTTTCAAGGACATCAACACCTACTTTATCTCGGCACACTTCTATACATGCTCCGCATCTGATACACTTATCCGGCTCTCTCATATAAAAGTAGCTGGACATATCTTTGTCGATATGTTTATATTCATCCAGAACTTCCGGTGCTTCCACACCGTACATCTGGCTGTATTTCTGCAGCTTGCATTCACCCAGTTTTCCGCAATTCATACAATCCTGCGGATGTGTTTTAAGTATTTCTGTCAGCAATGCAATTCTTGCCTTTTTTACTTCCGGAGATTCTGTCCATATTACAGTTCCGTTCTGTGTTATTTCATCTGAAGCCATAACAAGTTCATCCTGTCCTTCGATCTGACAGAAACAGATGTCATTGTCCGGTCCGCCAAAGGTCGGTATTGTTATACCGAGTTTTTCTGCAGCCTGAAAAATATTTGTGCCTTTTTCAACGGATAAAGACCGGTTATTTATTCTGATTTCAATCATCTGCTAATTTCCTCCGAGTTTTCGTATACTATTTTAATATTTCCTTCATGATAAAGATTTGCTCTTCCGTTTCGTGCAAATCCAAGTAATGTCATATTTTTTTCTTTTGCAAAATCCACGGCTGCATCTGTAACTGCCGCTCTGGAAACAACTGCCCGTACTCCTGCAGCAGCTGCCTTTTCCAGATAATCCAGAGAAGCCCTTCCGCTGGTGATTACGATGACATCATTTAACGGTATTCCGTTCATCACTGCATATCCAACAGCTTTGTCAAGTGCATTATGTCTTTTAATATCTTCCATATGGCATATTATTTCACCGTTGTAAACCAGTCCGCAACTGTGTGCACACCCTGTTGCTTCAAAAAGTTCCTGCGGAATACTGATAACTTTTTCGGCATATCCAAGCAACTCTTTGTTGCTTATCTCCTGCAGCTTATAACTGCCAAATTCTATATCAACTTTTCGGTCAGTTTCCGTATAAATATGGCCTGTTATAAGTTCTTCTTCGTAGCCGGGTGAGCAAGTCAACTCTATGATCTGTCCTTTAGAATTTTTAAATGAAATCTTTTTTTCAACTGCCACATAGTCATTTGTTTCAGTTCTTCCATCAGTATTCACTCTGATGATTTTAATTTCTTTTTTATTCATTTTCCATCGCTTTCAGTTCTCTGTAATTGTCACGCGTATTGATATTTACAATCATATCATCTCTGATTTCAATCCTGTAGCAGACATTCTCCCATCGGTCCAGCATTCTGAAAACGGGCGCAGGTCTGTCTGAAATCAGTTTTCCAATCTGATCAGCCATTTCTGCAGGATATATTCCTATAAGCGGCTCTATTCTGTTTCCGTGCTCCCACAGGACTACCGGATTATGTAATTTATCTTCTGCCAGCAATTTCTGATGGTAATCAATAAGTTCTTCAAATACAAACAGTGGTATATTCGGTGCATCTACTGGCATTACCAAAGCATACGGAGTTTTAATCTTCCCGAGACATGCGTGAAGTCCTCCCAATGGTCCCCTGTCATGATATACGTCACGTACACAATGCACACCGCATTCTTCGTCTGCTTTGCCTGATACGATAATTTCTTTAATGCCCAGCTGTTTTATTTTAAAAACAGCATGACGGAGGAAAGATACACCATTCCATTTGAGTAAAGCCTTATTGTCTCCCATTCTGCTGCTCTTTCCGCCAGCAAGAATTATCCCCGAATATTTAGTTTTTATGTTTGAATTCATTGTCATAAAACAACCTTTCAATCACAAAATGATATAAAAAAGAACCCACTGTCTGAGCAAATGCCCAGACGGTCGGCTCAATGATACATTATACTTCACGTGGTCGATTCCACTGATATCCGTCAGTCGTATAATTAAGTCAATTTTAACACCTGGTCAGTTATTTTTCAAGTCTAATATTATCAAACTGCACAGACAGTTGCCACGCGCTGTATCAGAGATACAGGCAGGTCATAACTGAAAAATTGCACTGCGGCTGAAGCCGCGCAATTTCTGTATTTGAGTCGCGCGCTGTATCAGAGATACAGGCGACTCATAAAAAAAATCCCGACATGCCGTCGAGATCATAATTCACGCCCTATCTAATGATAGGTGGGTGTCCTGTTCCCGCCGCTGTCTTCCACTGCAAACGGAGGCCTGACATTGGCTGGGGTAAACCCGGACTCCCGATGTCGAATTGTAGGTTGAATTATAGATTCCCTAACGAACATTTCAGGATTGATTATATTATATGTCGTACTACGTTAAATAACCTATGAAATATCTTCCTTGAATATGTTTTTATTATAACAAAGGAACAGCCTGTGTTCAAGCTGTTCCATGTTTAATAAATTCGAATTGTACTAGCTATGTAATTAGTCTTCCCACAGGTCGATTCCCAGGTTGGAATGAACTTTCTGAACGTCGTCGTTGTCTTCCAGAATGTCCATCATTTTTCTCAGGTTCTTGATCACATCTTCGCCTGTTGGTGTGGATTCCATAGATGGAACCATTTCGATATCGGATTCTACGAACTCATATCCTGCGGATTTCAGGTTTTCATATACTTCTGTATATGCTGCAGGTTCTGTGTAGATTGTGAAGCAGTCATCTTCTGTTTCCATATCTTCTGCACCTGCTTCCAGCATTGCTTCCATCAGTTCATCTTCATCGATTTCATCAGTCTTTTCGATTACCAGAACACCTTTTCTGGAGAACATGTAGGATACGCAGCCCGGAGTACCCAGGTTTCCGCCGTATTTGTCGAATGTGGATCTGATGAAGGAAGCTGTTCTGTTATTGTTGTCTGTCAGACAGTCAACGATTACAGCAACTCCGCCTGCACCGTAACCTTCGAAGGACAGCTCTTCATAGGCTGCTCCGCCCAGTTCGCCTGTTCCTTTTTTGATCGCTCTTGTAATGTTATCGTTAGGCATTGAGATTGCCTTAGCTTTTTCGATTGCAACTCTTAATCCTGCATTGTATTCAGGATCTCCACCATCTTTTGCTGCTACTGTGATAGCTTTTGCATATTTAGTGAACATTGCTGCTCTTTTAGAGTCCTGTGCCGCTTTTCTTCCGGCAATTGTACCGTGTCTACCCACTCAGGGACACCTCCTTCTATTTTTTTAACCGCAGAATATTATACATGATTATGATGCTGATTTCAACAGCATTCCCTGTACTATCCTGCTATTTATCTTTGTTTTCCATGTTTTTATAAGCTGTCGCCATCATCAGTTTGATTCGGTTCAGCTGGTTTACATCAGAAGCACCCGGGTCATAGTCGATCGCTACGATGTTTGCCAGCGGATTACGCTTTCTGAGCGGCTTCATCATCCCTTTACCTGTTACATGGTTAGGCAGGCATGCGAACGGCTGCATGCAAACGATATTTTCAACACCGCTGTCGATCAGGTCAACCATTTCACCAGTCAGGAGCCATCCTTCACCGCACTGGTTACCGAGGGAAACAACTTCGCTCGCTTTAGCCGCGATTTCTTCGATATACATAGGCTCTTCAAAGCGTTTTGATTCTCTCAGGGCTTTTCTCATAGGCTTTCTGAACCACTCCAGCACTTTGATAGCGATCTGGTTGAACTGCATTTCCTTCTTAGTACCGGACAGGTTTTCGTAGTTGAATTTCTTACTGTGCATTCCGTACATGAAGAAGTCGATCAGATCCAGAACAACTGCTTCCCCGCCTTCCTGCTCGATGATGCCTACGATATCGTTATTTGCATTAGGGTGATATTTAACCAGGATTTCTCCTACAACACCTACTCTAGGTTTTTTCAGTCCTTCGATCAGAGGAAGTTCATCGAAAGCCTGAACGATCTGTTTCATGATCTTTCTGGACTCACGTATGCTTCCGTTTTCTATATTCTTACGTGCGATTTCAGACCACTTTTCAAAGAGTTCATTAGCAGAACCCGGAACGGCTTCATAAGGTCTTGTAGCATATAAAACTCTCATGAAGATATCTCCGTAAACCAGAGCTGTCAGCATTCTCTTCAGCATACCGTAGCTGTATTTGAATCCCGGATTGGATTCCAGACCGGACATGTTGATAGAAATTACAGGGATCTGTTCCATACCCAGATCTTTCAGAGCCTTTCTCAGCAGTGCCACATAGTTGGAAGCTCTGCACTGACCGCCTGTCTGAGTCATCAGCAGTGCTGTTCTGTCCAGATCAAGGTTGCCGGATTTCAGATAGGAAATGATCTGACCCAGAGATACGATAGTCGGATAGCACGCATCATTATTTATGTATCTGAGACCTTCTTCAACAGCATTCTTATCTACTGTAGGTAGCTGGACTGCTTTGTATCCGCTCTTCTTCAGCGCAGTTTCAAAGAACTGGAAGTGTATAGGTGACATTTCAGGGATGAGCAGTGTATATTCATCTCTCATATCTTCCGTAAATATCACTCTTTCATAAGGCTCATTATTATCGATATGCTTTATTTCATTTTTTTCTCTCTCGTCGATTGCCGCCTTAAGTGATCTGATACGGATCCTTGCAGCGCCCAGGTTAGAACCTTCGTCGATTTTCAGAACAGTATAAAGCTTATTATTTTTCTTTGTGATTTCTTCTACCTGATCAGTAGTTACTGCATCGACACCGCAGCCGAATGAATTCAGCTGTACGATCTCAACATCGTCCGTAGTTCCGACGAATGTAGCGGCCTTGTAAAGTCTGGAATGGTACATCCACTGGTCGAGGACTCTTACAGGTCTCTTCAGATCTGCCATGTGTGCTACGGAATCCTCTGTCAGGACTACCATGTCAAAACTGCTGATCACTTTATCTATACCGTGGTTGACTTCAGGGTCCAGATGATATGGACGGCCGGCCAAGACAACAGCTTTTTTATTGTGTTCTCTCGCCCAGCGCAGTGCCTGTTCGCCCTGCTTCTTCATGTCATCCTTGAACTTTTTGTCTTCTGCACGGGCAGCTTTTACTGCAGCATTGATTTCATCTACAGAAATTCCCAGATGTCCCATCAGCTTGTTCAGCTCTCTCGCAAGGAACTCATCGTTATCATAAGGCAGGAACGGATGTACGAATTTCACACCGTATTTTTCAAACACATCATCCATATTGCCCGCGATTACTTCAGGATATGTAGCAACTATAGGACAGTTGTAATGGTTCGGTGCTGATTCATCTTCGATCCTTTCGTAATTGATACTTGGATAGAAGATGCGGTTCACACCGTGTTCAACCAGCCACTTGATATGACCGTGAACGAGTTTTGCCGGATAGCATGCTGTATCAGATGAAATAGTATCCATTCCGCTTTCGTACATTTCTTTACTGGAAGCCGGTGACAGCTGCACGCGGAAGCCCAGTTTTGTAAAGAACGTAAACCAGAAAGGATAGTTTTCGTACATGTTCAGTACTCTCGGGATACCTATAGTTCCTCTCAGCGACTCATCTTCAGTCAGCGGTTTATAGTGATTGAAGAGTCTGTCGAATTTATAGTCATAAAGGTTTGGAAGCTTGCTCGCACCTTTTTCCTTACCTTCACCCTTTTCACATCTGTTACCTGTTATGAATCTGCTACCGTCGTTGAACAGGTTGATAGTCAGCAGGCAGTTGTTTTCACAGCCGTTACATCTTGTATGAGTGTTCTTATAGCTGAAGCTTTCCATTTCTTCCATATCAATGATGTTGGATTCAGTTCCTTCGACATACTGATCTCTGGAAATGATAGCTGCACCATAAGCTCCCATGATGCCGGAGATATCAGGACGCACGACTTCTTTGCCCAGGATATTTTCTATACTTCTGAGGACAGCATTATTGAGGAAAGTACCGCCCTGTACTACGAT
>JAGBGL010000026.1 GCA_017936025.1 Bacillota bacterium
AAACACTGATCTTGTGCGCGCTGGACATCAGCGGCAGATCATGCCTGAACTTTGAAGTTGAAATACCGACAGAAAAAGTCGGAACTTTTGATACAGAACTTGTAAAAGAGTTTATGACTGCATTCACAAGAGAGATGGGTCTGACTCTCCACTTAGTAATGATGGCAGGAGAAAACAGCCACCATATCATCGAAGCCATTTTCAAAGCGATGGCAAGAGCTCTGGCTAAAGCAGTAAAAATAAATCCGGAATTTGCAGATGAGATCCCTTCTACAAAAGGTCTCCTCTAGAAAGGTATAACATGATAGCAGTAATTGATTACGGTGTAGGCAATCTGTTTTCTCTGACAGCTTCCCTGAAATATCTGGGTGCGGAAACAGTAGTTACAAATAAAAAAGAAGATATCGTTGCGGCAGACAGAATCATCCTGCCGGGTGTAGGCGCCTTCGAAGATGCGATTGCAAAGCTGAGAGCTACAGGCCTTGTAGAAACTATCATCGAAGAAACTCAGAAAGGCAAACCGCTGCTGGGCATCTGCCTGGGCATGCAGCTGCTTTTTGAAAAGAGCTATGAATACGGCGAGCACGAAGGTCTGGGCCTGATAAGAGGAGAGATCGCTTCTATTGCCGAGGATCTGAATGACAAGACTCTGAAAGTTCCGCATATCGGCTGGAACAGTCTGTCCTTCGATGCAGATGAGCCGCTGTTCAAATACATCAATCAGGGTGACTATGTGTACTATGTGCACAGCTTCTATGGACGTGACTGCCTTGAAAACACTATCGCAACGTCTAATTACGATATAACCGTTACGGGCGCGGTAAGAAACGGCAGCGTATATGGAACTCAGTTCCATCCTGAAAAAAGCGGTAACGTGGGCCTTAATATTCTGAAGGCATTTATCGAACTCTAAAGGGGAAAAGAATGAAAAGAAGAGTAAAAAAAGCAGTTAACAAAAACCTTAAACTGATCATTGCAATTGCAGCAATTGTTGCAGTGGGCTTCGGCGGGATCCTGGTCCTGATTTCAGGTAATGCTGACAACCGTGACCAGGTACAGACTGAGCAGATGGAACAGCATCAGGAAAAGAAAGAAGAGCGCAAGAAGGCGGTAAAGGATGACCATCCGGGTGTCAGCGATGAAGCTCTGGCTCTGTATAATGCCGGCACAGCAAATCTTTCTGACACAGGTGCGGTAGCACAGCTGACAGAGACTATGGATCTCAGAAAAAATATCGGTCCGTACATGGTAACTCTGCAGATAACAGAAGAAGAGAATACATGCCTCATAACTTTCGATAAAGAATTTTATGAAAATGAAGCGGCAGCGACTGATGAAGCAATCAACATGTATGCGCAGCAGCTGCTGGCACTGATCGAAGATGCTGATAAGATCAACTGGACATATAAGATGAAGAAGGATAACAAAGTCGAAACCGTAGAAGGTTCCCTGACAACGAAGCAGGCTTCTGACCAGTTAAAACTGAAAATCAAAGAGTACGGCAAAACACCTGAAATGGTGCAGACCCTACTCAACTCACAGAAAGGAATTACGTGATGGAATTATTCCCTGCAATAGATTTAAGAAACGGTCAGGCAGTGCGCCTTTTTCAGGGCGACTATGACCAGATGACAGTATACAGCAGCAAGCCGGAAGATGTTGCAAAGCAGTTCAAGGAAAAGGGTGCAAGAAATCTGCATCTTGTTGATCTGGACGGAGCAAAAGACGGCGAGCTGGTTAATTTTGAATCGATCAGAAATATCGTGTCCGGTCTGGACATGTTCGTGGAAGTAGGCGGCGGCATCAGAGATGAAGAACGCATCAAGCAGTACCTTGATCTGGGCGTGGGCCGCGTCATCCTGGGCACTATCGCCATCAAGGATCCGCAGTTCCTGGAAGCGATGGTTGCAAAATACGGCGAGAAGATTGCTGTCGGTGTCGATGTAAAAGATGGATATGTCGCAATAAACGGCTGGAAGGAAGTCACAGATAAAAAAGGTATGGAATTCTGTGAATACCTGGCAGGCATCGGCGTGAAAACTGTGATTTATACAGACATATCCCGTGACGGCGGACTGAAAGGCACGAATCTGGAAGCATACAGACAGCTGGCGCGGATCGAGGGCCTTGATATAGTGGCTTCCGGCGGGATCAGCTTTGAAGAAGAAATCACAGTATTAAAAGAAACTACTTACGGTGCGATCCTGGGCAAGGCTCTGTACGATGGTCTGCTGGATCTGGAGAAAGCACTGGAGCTGGCAGAATAAGGAGGAGACATGATCACTAAAAGAATCATTCCATGTCTCGACGTGAGAAATGGTAAAGTTGTAAAAGGTGTCAATTTCGAGGGCGTGCGCGATATCGCAGATCCCGTGGAAATGGCTAAATTCTATAATGAAAGCGGTGCTGACGAGCTGGTGTTTTACGATATCACAGCCAGCGTTGAGGAACGTGCACTGTTTTCCGATATCCTGGTGGACGTTGCTTCTCAGATTTTCATTCCTCTGACAGTAGGAGGCGGAATCAATACACTGGACGACTTTGACCGCGTGCTGAAATGCGGTGCAGACAAAGTCAGCGTAAACAGCGGAGCGATCAGAAATCCTGATATCATCGAACAGGCGGCTAAAAAATACGGCGACCAGTGCGTTGTTCTGAGTATGGATATCAAGCGCGTGGACGGAGAGTTCAAGCTATTCTCTAAAGGCGGCAGAGAAAACACAGGTATCGATGCGCTGCAGTGGGCAGTTGACGGGGTGAACCGCGGTGCGGGTGAGCTGGTTGTAAACAGTATCGACACTGACGGCGTGAAGAACGGCTTTGATCTGGAACTGCTGGATGAAATCGCAGCGAGAGTAGATGTGCCTATTATTGCTTCCGGCGGAGCAGGCAAAATGGAAGACTTTGCAGAACTGTTCAAACATCCGGGAATCGATGCGGGTCTGGCAGCAAGTATTTTCCACTTCAAGGAAATCGACATCAAAGATCTGAAAAAATATTTGAGAACACAGGGCGTGGAAGTGCGTCTGTAAATTTCTGCGGACGACCGGCGGCCGGTACTGCAGAACAACTGCGCGGCGACTGCGGACGCAGCGAAAAAGGAGCTATAAATGGAACTGAAATTTGACGAAAAAGGACTGATTCCTGCGATCGTGCAGGACTACTATACAAAACAGGTACTGACAGTGGCTTATATGAACGAGGAAGCCTTGGAAATCACAAAGGCCGAAGGATACACTTGCTTCTGGAGCCGTTCCAGACAGGAACTGTGGAGAAAGGGAGAGACCAGCGGCAACCGCCAGAAGGTAGTGAGCATCACTGCAGACTGCGATGGAGATGCACTGGTGATCGAAGTTAAGAAAGACGGACCGGCGTGCCACACAGGTGCTGAAAGCTGCTTCTTTAACGAAATCTTTATGGCTGATGATGAAACGCCGTTCTCCTACGAAGGGCTGTATGAAATGATCAAAGGCCGTAAGACTGAACCTAAAGAGGGGAGCTACACTACATACCTGTTTGAAAAGGGCATAGATAAGATCCTGAAGAAAGTCGGCGAAGAGTGCACAGAGGTTATTATCGGTGCGGCTAAAGGCGACAAAGAAGAGGCTACATATGAAATCGCAGACCTGGCTTATCACGTAATGGTAATGATGGTAGAACAGGGCATCACAATGAAAGATGTCACAGGCGAACTGGCAAAACGCCATGTAGTAGACCACAAGGTAAAACAGGAAAGAATGAAATAGGTTTATTTAAAAAGAGGAGGTGAGAGCATCTCCTCTTTTATTATAAAAAAACGGCGAACAAGACAAACCCGAATGATGCACAGGGCGCATCGGAGAAACGTTCGGAAAACCTCAAAAAAATGCACATTCCGGCACGAAATAATTGAATGAAATCCGAAAAGGTGCTACAATTACTCTGTTGAAGTATGCCCTGAGGGCGGAAAAACACGAACGATAAATACCAATGGCTTTAAAAACGTACGGAAAGGGTGGAAGTATGGTAAGAAGAATATATGTAGAAAAGAAAAAAGGTTTTGACGTAGAAGCCGCCGGAATGCTTGCGGATCTGCAGCAGAACCTGCATGTTGCAGGACTGACAGGTGTCAGAGTTCTCAATCGTTATGATGTCGACGGCATCGATGACGAAACATATCAGAGAGCGAGATACACAGTTTTTGCAGAACCTGCGATCGATACTGCTTATGATGAAGAAATGCCTGAACTGAACGGTGCGGCTTTCTTTGCGACAGAATATCTGCCGGGTCAGTATGACCAGAGAGCTGACTCTGCTGCTCAGTGTATCAAACTGATGAATGTAGAGGCAGAAGCAACTGTAAAATTTGCAAAGGTTGTTGTTCTGGAAGGCAATATAACTGCTGAAGATGTGGAAGCGGTTAAAAACTATGTAGTTAACCCTGTCGATTCCCAGGTCGCTCAGGCTGAAAAACCTGAAACGCTGGAAATGGAAACAGTAGTGCCTGCAGATGTAGAAATCATGACAGGCTTTATTGATAAGACAGAAGAAGAACTGGAAAGCTTCCGCAAGGAAATGGGATTCGCAATGAGTCCGGCTGATATTCAGCTGATCCAGGGATACTTCAGAAACGAAGAAAAAAGAGACCCTTCCATCACAGAACTGAAAGTAGTCGACACGTACTGGTCTGACCACTGCAGACATACAACGTTCAATACAGCTATTACAGATCTAGAATTTGAAAACAGCGTATACGGTGAAATCGTAAAAGAAGCTTTTGACCAGTATATGGGCATGAGAGCGGATGTTTACGGTGACCGCGAAAAAGATGTATGCCTGATGGATATGGCGTGCATCGGAACTAAATACCTGAAAAAACTGGATGTACTCCATGACCTGGATGAATCCGAAGAAATCAATGCATGTTCCATCAAAGTAACTGCAAAGATCGACGGCAGAGACGAAGACTGGCTGGTAATGTTCAAAAACGAAACGCACAACCATCCAACAGAAATCGAACCGTTCGGCGGTGCTGCAACTTGTCTGGGCGGAGCTATCCGTGACCCGCTGTCCGGCCGTGTATACGTATACCAGGCTATGCGTGTGACAGGTGCTGCAGACCCAAGAAAACCTGTTGAAGAAACTATCCCGGGCAAACTGTCCCAGAGAAAGATCACTCAGGGCGCAGCTGCAGGATACTCTTCCTACGGTAACCAGATCGGTCTGGCTACAGGACAGGTTGACGAAGTTTATCATGAAAACTACGTGGCAAAACGTATGGAAATCGGTGCTGTGGTAGGTGCTGCTCCTGCTTCCCACGTTGACAGAAGAGTTCCGCAGCCGGGAGACATCATCGTTCTGGTCGGCGGACGTACAGGAAGAGACGGATGCGGCGGCGCAACAGGATCTTCCAAAGAACATACAGAAGACTCTATCCTGGAATGCGGTGCAGAAGTTCAGAAAGGAAACCCTCCTGTAGAAAGAAACGTTCAGAGAATGTTCAGAAGAAAAGAAGTTGCAACTCTGATCAAGAGATGTAACGATTTCGGTGCAGGTGGTGTATCCGTAGCTATCGGCGAACTGGCTGACGGCCTGGACATCAACCTGGATCTGGTTCCAAAGAAATACGACGGTCTGGACGGAACGGAACTGGCTATTTCCGAATCCCAGGAAAGAATGGCAGTTGTGATCGATAAAGAACGCGAAGCGGAATTTATCGGATATGCAAACGAAGAAAATCTGGAAGCAACTACAGTTGCTACAGTTACAGACGAAGGAAGAGTAAGAATGTACTGGAGAGGAAACTGCATCCTGAACCTGTCCAGAGACTTCCTGAATACAAATGGTGCAAAACAGGTAACAGAAGTTGCAGTCGCAGGTGATATCGATATGGAAAGCCTGATGGCGACTGTACCTGCAGAAGAAGCGCTGGCTGACCTGAACTGCTGCTCCAAGAAAGGTCTGATCGAAAGATTCGACTCCACTATCGGTGCTTCCACAGTACTGATGCCTCTGGGCGGAAAATACCAGCTGTCTCCTGCACAGGGTATGGCTGCGAAGCTGCCTGTGACAGAAGGTGAAACAAGCACAGCAACAGTAATGGCTTATGGCTTTAACCCTAACCTGGCTGTAAGATCCCCATTCCACAGTGCAATGTACGCGGTGATCGACTCCGTAACTAAGCTGGTTGCGATGGGTGCAGATTACAAGGCGGTAAGACTGACATTCCAGGAATACTTTGAAAAACTGGGCGACAATCCAAAACGCTGGGGCAAACCTCTGGCTGCTCTGCTGGGTGCTCTGAGAGTGCAGAAAGAACTGCAGATTCCATCTATCGGCGGTAAGGACTCCATGTCCGGTACTTTCATGGACATCGACGTACCTCCAACACTGGTATCCTTCGGTATCTGTGCAATGGATGCAGGCGAGATCGTTTCCACAGAATTCAAGAAAGCAGGATCCACTCTGGTTTACCTGCCTGTTGAGAGAGACGAAAAAGGCATCATCAACTTTGAGGCTTACAGAGCTTCCATGGATAAAGTAAGAGAACTGACAGCTGCTAAGAAAGTCCTGGCTGCATGTGCACTGGGAGAAGGCGGACTGTTCATGGCTCTGGTAAAGATGGCTGTCGGCAACAAGATCGGCGCATGTGCTCCTGACGCTGAAAACACAGGTCTGGAATACGGCGCAATGGTTCTGGAAATTCCGGAAGAAGAAAACGCAGAAGCACTGTTTGCAGGCGTTGAATATAAGGTTATCGGCCACACAACTGACAGAGAAATCGTTAAAATGAAGGACTTCGAAAAAGACCTGAACGAAGTGGTCGCTGAATGGGAAGCTCCACTGGAAGGCGTATTCCCTGTAAGAACTGCAGATAACGCAGAAGATGCGAAGATGGCAGTTGAAAAAATCACATACAAAGAAAGAAATACAAAAGCTCCTGCGATCACGATTGCTAAACCTCGCGTTATCATTCCGGCATTCCCTGGAACTAACTGCGAAATGGATTCCAAACGTGCATTCGAAAGAGCAGGCGCACAGGCAGAAATCCAGATCATCCGCAACAGAACTCAGGCGGAACTGATCGAATCTATCAGAGAACTGGAAGCTAAGATCAGAGAAGCTAATATCGTAATGCTTCCTGGCGGATTCTCCGGCGGTGATGAACCTGACGGATCTGCTAAATTCATCACAGCGATCTTCAGAAACGAAAGAATCAAAGATGCTGTAACAGACCTGTTAGAAAACAGAGACGGTCTGATGCTGGGTATCTGTAACGGTTTCCAGGCACTGATCAAACTGGGTCTGGTGCCTGAAGGAAAAATCATCGATACAGATGAAAACAGCCCTACTCTGACATTCAATAAGATCGGCAGACATCAGTCCCAGCTGATCAGAACAAGAGTTGCTTCCGTTAAATCCCCATGGCTGGCAGGCGTAGAAGTAGACGATGTTCACACTATCGCGATTTCCCACGGTGAAGGAAGATTCATCGCAAATGACGACGTAATGAAGAGACTGATCGAAAACGGTCAGATCGCTACTCTGTACGTTGACTTTGCAGGCAACCCTACAATGGATATCGCTCACAACCCTAACTTCTCCAATCTGGCAGTTGAAGGTATCACATCTCCTGACGGAAGAGTATTCGGTAAAATGGGTCACTCTGAACGTATCGGAGAAAATGTTTACAAGAATGTGCTCGGTGCAAAAGATCAGCTGATCTTCGAATCCGGTGTAAAATATTTTAAATGATCAAATCCACGGGCGGATTCCGGCATTTTGGCCGGGATCCCTCTTGTGCTTTTTAAAATAAGGAGGATAACACATGAAAGTAGCAATTATTATGGGAAGCAAATCTGACTGGCCTGTAGTTCAGAAAGCCGCAAATCTGCTGACTGATTTCGGTGTAGAAATAGAAAAGAGAATCATCAGTGCGCACAGCACTCCTGTGCAGGCTGAAGAATTCGCAAAAAATGCGGAAGCAAACGGAATCGATGTTATTATCGCTGCTGCAGGTAAAGCAGCTCATCTGGCGGGTGTCCTGGCGGCTGGTACTCCGCTGCCTGTAATCGGAATTCCGATGAAATCCAGCACAATGGACGGACTGGATTCCCTGCTGTCCGTAGTACAGATGCCAAAAGGCGTGCCTGTTGCAACAGTGGCTATCGACGGAGCTGAAAACGCTGCGCTGCTGGCTATCCAGATGATGGGTCTGAAATACCCTGAGCTGAGACAGGCAATGAAAGACTATAAAAAGAAAATGGAAGAAGATATCGTTAAACTGGACGAAGAATTTCAGGAGGAATAAAAGGAGGTAAATAATGGGTGGAGTTATAGGTTTCGCGAAAAAGAATGACTGCGTGATGGACTTGTTCTTCGGAACAGACTACCATTCTCATCTGGGAACCAAGAGAGGCGGTATGTGCGTTCTGGAAAAGGACGGATTCAACCGTGCGATCCATAACATAGGCAGTTCTCCTTTCAGAACCAAGTTCGAAGAAGAACTTGAAGAAATGGAAGGAAACATGGGTATCGGTGCCATCAGTGACAGTGATCCGCAGCCTCTGACTGTATACAGCAGACACGGCGATTTTGCCATCACAACGGTAGGCAGAATCAATAACAAAGACGAAATCATAGCGGAACTGCTTAAAGACAGACCTACTCAGTTTATGTCTATGTCCCACGGAAACATCAACAGTACAGAACTGGTTGCTGCAATTGTTTCCACAGGAAGGGACATCATCGATGGTATCCGTAAGGTTCAGGAAAAGATCGACGGTTCCGTTACGATGATCATCATGACAAAAGAAGGACTGTATGCGGCGAGAGATAAATATGGCAGAACACCTCTCATCCTGGGCAGGAGCGAAGACGGCTACTGTGTGGCTTCCGAATCTTTCGCCTTCATCAATCTGGGATATGAATATAAGAGAGAGCTTGGCCCTGCAGAAATAGCTTTCATCACGGCAGATGAAGAAAAAACTGTGGGCGAGCCTCAGGAAGGTATGAGAATCTGCTCTTTCCTGTGGACATACTTCGGATATACTACTTCCATCTATGAAGGAAAGAACGTAGAATTCGTACGTAACCGCAACGGCGAGCTGCTGGCGGAACTGGACGGTGACATGGATGTAGACTATATCGCAGGGGTACCTGACAGCGGCATCCCGCATGCACTGGGTTATGCAAATAAATCCCGCGTGCGTTATGCCAGACCGCTGATCAAATATACACCGACATGGCAGCGTTCTTTCATGTCTCAGAACCAGAAGGCGAGAAAGCATGTCGCTAAGATGAAGCTGATCCCGATCTTCAAGCTGATCAATGATAAAAAATTCGTCCTCATCGATGACTCTATCGTAAGAGGTACGCAGCTGATGGAAACTGTAGACTATCTCCACAACAGCGGTGCAAAGGAAATCCATGTAAGATCTGCGTGCCCGCCTCTGCTGTTCGTCTGTAAGTTCCATAACTTCTCCCGCTCAGTAAGTGACCTGGAGCTGATCACGAGACGTACCATCTGTGAACTTGAAGGTGTTGAACACGAACAGATAACAAGAGAGATGCTGGACAGATACGTGGATCCGGGCACTCCTGAATATGAAAATATGGTCGAATCCATCAGAGAACAGATGGGCTTTGACAGTCTGAAGTTCCAGACTCTGGAAAACACTAAAAAAGCTATTGGTATAGATCCTTGCAAACTGTGTACATATTGCTGGGACGGAAAGGAATAAGAGATGCAGAAATTAGTATTTACAGACATTTTAAAAGAAAATGCTTACCCTGGCCGCGGAATCATGATCGGCCGCACAGCAGACGGAAGCAAAGCAGTAACTGCTTATTTTATCATGGGACGTTCCGAAAACTCCCGCAACAGAATTTTCGTTGAAGATGGAGAAGGCATCAGAACAGAAGCGTTCGACCCTGCTAAACTGGAAGATCCTAGCCTGATCATCTATGCTCCTGTAAGAGTGCTGGGCAACAAAACTATCGTAACTAACGGTGACCAGACTGATACAATTTACGAAGGTATGGACAAACAGCAGACTTTCGAACAGTCCCTGAGAGTAAGACAGTACGAACCAGACGGTCCTAACTACACTCCTAGAATTTCCGGAATCATGCATATCGAAGGCGGCGTATTCAATTACGCAATGTCCATTTTAAAGAGCAACAACGGAAATCCTGACCAGAACAACCGTTACACATTCGCTTATGAAAATCCAATCGCAGGAGAAGGAAGATTCATCCACACTTATGCTGAGAACGTGAACCCTCTGCCATCTTTCGAAGGCGAGCCAAAATGGGTAGAAGTAGGCAATGATGATATCGATACTTTCACTGCAAAGGTATGGGAAGCACTGAACGAAGAGAACAAGGTTTCACTGTTCACAAGATACATCGACATCGCAACAGGCGAATACGAATCCAGAATCATCAATAAAAACAAATAGGAGCGAGGAATAATGAAAGAATTAGAATTAAAATACGTATGTAACCCTAACCAGAAACCTTCCAGAATCTTTACAGAAAACTGCGAACTGCCTATCGAAGTACTGAATGGCAGACCGGGATACATCAACTTTATGGATGCATTCAACGGCTGGCAGCTGGTTAAGGAACTGAAAGAAGCTACAGGCCTGCCTGCAGCAACTTCCTTCAAGCACGTTTCCCCTGCAGGTGCAGCAGTAGGTCTGCCTCTGTCCGAAGTAGAAAGAAAGATCTACTGGGTAGACGAAGACGTGGAACTGTCTCCTCTGGCATGTGCATATGCAAGAGCAAGAGGCGCTGACAGAATGTCTTCCTTCGGAGACTTCATCTCCCTGTCTGACGTATGTGACGTTGCAACAGCAATGCTGATCAAACCTGAAGTATCTGACGGCGTTATCGCTCCGGGTTATGAACCTGAAGCTCTGGAGATCCTGAAATCCAAGAAAAAAGGCAACTACAACGTTATCAAAATCGACCCTGACTATGTTCCTGAAAAACAGGAAAGAAAACAGGTATTCGGAATCACTTTCGAACAGGGCAGAAACGATATGCCTATCGATGAAGCTTTCCTGGGCAATATCGTAACTGAAAACAAAGAGATCTCCGAAGAAGCTAAGAGAGACCTGATCATTGCTCTGATCACTCTGAAATATACTCAGTCCAACTCCGTTTGCTACGCAAAAGGCGGACAGGCGATCGGTATCGGTGCAGGACAGCAGTCCAGAATCCACTGCACAAGACTGGCAGGACAGAAAGCTGACAACTGGCTGCTGAGACAGTGCCCTAAAGTACTGAACCTGCCATTCAAAGAAGACGTAGGCAGACCAAACAGAGACAACGCAATCGATGTTTACATGAGCGAAGACTGGGAAGACGTACTGGCAGATGGACAGTGGCAGAAATTCTTCACAGAGCAGCCTGAGCCTCTGACAAGAGAAGAAAAGAAAGCATGGCTGTCCCAGATGGAAGGTGTTGCACTGGCTTCCGATGCATTCTTCCCATTCGATGACAACATCCAGAGAGCTATCAGAAGCGGCGTTAAATACATCGCTCAGCCTGGCGGTTCCGTGAGAGACGATATCGTTATCAAGTGCTGCAACGACAATGACCTGGTAATGTACTTCTCTGGCATGAGATTATTCCACCACTAAACACAACACAGTTTTAAGGAGAAATAAATGAAAGTATTAGTAGTAGGCAGCGGCGGCAGAGAACATGCAATCATCTGGAAACTGGCGCAGAGCCCTAAAGTAGAAAAAATCTACTGTGCACCTGGCAATGCAGGTATCGCGATGGACGCTGAATGTGTAAACATCAAGGCAGAAGACATCGAAGGCGTAGTGGCATTCGCAAAAGAAAATGCTATCGACATGGCTGTTATCGGACCTGAAGTTCCTCTGGCAATGGGTATCGTTGACGAGCTGGAAGCTGCAGGCGTGAAGACATTCGGCCCAAACAAGAAATGTGCTCAGCTGGAAGCAAGTAAAGCATTCACTAAGAGCTTCCTGGCAAGACACAATATCCCTACAGCAGGATATAAAGAATATACTGATAAAGAAGATCTGCTGAATGACGTTGGTATCTTCGGATATCCGATGGTTCTGAAGGCTGACGGTCTGGCTGCAGGTAAAGGGGTAGTTATTCCTGAAAACGAAGCTGATGCTATCGCGGCAATCGAAGAAATGATGGGCGATAAAGTGTTCGGCTCCGCAGCTGACAAGATCGTAGTTGAAGAATTCCTGACAGGCGTGGAAGCTTCCATGCTGTGCTTCGTGGACAACAATACTATCGTTCCTATGGAGTCTGCACAGGATTACAAGAGAATCTTTGACGGCGACAAAGGGCCTAACACAGGCGGTATGGGAACTTACTCCCCATCCCTGATCTTTAATGAAGAAATCGAAAAGCAGATCCGTGAAGAAATCCTGGAACCTACACTTGCGGGCTTCCAGAAAGACGGCCTGGACTTCAAAGGCGTTCTGTTCATCGGACTGATGATCAACTCCGAAGGCGCGAAAGTAATCGAGTTCAACAACCGTTTCGGCGACCCTGAAACTCAGTCTGTTCTGATGCGTCTGGATACAGATCTGTATGAAATCTTCGATGCAGTATGTGAAAACAGACTGGCAGATATCGAAATCAAATGGAGCGACAAGAGAGCTGTGTGTGTAGTTCTGGCTTCCGGCGGTTACCCTGGCAGCTATGAAAAGGGCAAGGAAATCACAGGCCTGAACAAGGTGGATGATGATGTAGTAGTATTCCACGCAGGAACTGCTTCCCAGCACATCTGTGATGAAAACTCCTGCCGCAGCGCGATCGTTACTTCCGGCGGAAGAGTTCTGGGCGTGACAGCAACAGGCGATACTCATGAAGAAGCAAGAGCGAAAGCTTTTGATAATGTAAAACGCATCTCCTTCGAAGGAATGCAGTACAGAAACGATATCGGCATTATCAACGACACTGAGAAAAAATAAGGAGGTGACCGCTATGAAAAACCGCGTGATCACTATCAGCAGAGAATTTGGCTCCGGCGGCAGACTCATCGGTCAGAAGCTGGCGGAAAAACTCGGAGTACCTATGTACGACAAGACTATCCTGGACAGAATCGCTGAAGAAAACGGCTTTTCCAGAGAGATGATGGAAGAGGCAGAAAAGAAAGCTCTGCACGGTTTCCTGTACAGCCTGTCTTCTGCATTCGGTACAGGAGAAACAGGCCCTGAAAGCCTGTCTCTCAATGAACGTTTCTTCCTGGCTCAGTTCGATACTATCCGTGAAGTAGCAGAAGAAGGTTCCTGCGTAATCGTAGGACGCTGTGCTGACTACATCCTGAGAGGATATCCTGAAGTAACGAATGTATTCCTTTATGCTGAAGAAGAAGACAAAATCAAGCGTGCAGTAGAAGAATACGGCGTTCCTGAAAAAGATGTAAAGAAAATCATGCACAATACTGACAAGGCGCGTGCAAACTATTACAACTATCACACAGGACGTAAATGGGGAGATCCTGTAAACTATAACCTGTGCATCGATACAGGATATATCGGTATCGACGACATCGTTGATCTGATCCTGTTCTATGTTGAACGAGAAATCGAAAGATAAATTCTAACCGGGCGGTCATTTGACCGCCCTCAGACTGTAGACAAAGGCCCAGCTCGCCTAACGGCGAGTCTGGGCTTTTTCTATACAGTCAATCTTTGATTTCCCATAAATAATTGTGCAAAACATTGCTGGATACG
>JAGBGL010000027.1 GCA_017936025.1 Bacillota bacterium
GATTGCAATGAAGCTTGAACAACCTCATTCTATCAGTCTGGGGAATTTTTTGGTATAACCTTCGACGCGCACCCGCATAGCGGGTGGTTTATCCGTTTCGCCGGATAAACCCGGCAAAACAGGCTTAAGCCATAAACAAAAGCTCATACCAGCTGGTATGAGCTTTTTCGTTATAATGAGGTTTATTTAAAATATGCTACTGCCGCCTTGAACATTTCCATGTCGAATTCGCCCGGAACGTTCTTGTACAGGCCTTCACCGATACGTTCGGAGTGACCCATCTTACCTAATACACGGCCATCCGGAGAAGTGATACCTTCGATGGACGCGTAAGATCCGTTAGGATTGTACTGGATATCGCTTGATACGTTTCCATCCAGGTCAACGTACTGAGTGATGATCTGACCATTCGCAGCCAGTTCTTCAATCAGCTCTCTGGAAGCAATAAATCTGCCTTCACCGTGGGAAATAGGAACAGTGAAGATATCGTTTGGTTTTGTATTTGCTAACCAAGGAGACTTATTGGATGCGATTCTCGTTCTTACCAGCTTGGACTGGTGACGGGAAATTTCGTTGAATGTCAGCGTAGGGCAGTTTTCATCAGTATCGATGATCTTGCCGTATGGTACCAGACCTAACTTGATCAGTGCCTGGAAGCCATTGCAGATACCTGCCATCAGACCGTCTCTGTTTTCTAATAAATCAGTTACCGCGTCCTTAACTTCCTTATTTCTGAAGAATGCCGTGATGAACTTACCGGAACCGTCCGGTTCATCACCGCCGGAGAAGCCGCCCGGGATAAAGATGATCTGAGATTCCTTAACCTTTGCCGCAAAATCTTCCACAGACTTGGCAATTGCTTCAGCAGTAAGGTTGTTGATAACAAAGATTTCAGGCTCAGCACCTGCATCTCTGAACGCCTTAGCTGTATCGTATTCACAGTTTGTACCAGGGAATACCGGGATCAGAACCTTAGGCACATCGACTTTTACGCGTGCATGAGGTCTTTCTTCTGCTTCATAAGTGAATGTTTCCAGTTTATTTTCTTCCGGTATAATGTTGCATGGGAAGATAGGTTCCAGCTTGGACTCGTAAATGTCGTTCAGTTCACACAGACAGATCTTTTCTTCGCCGTATGTGATTTCCAGTGCTTCTGTTGTCTGACCTAAATCAACAACTGCAACGCCTTCAGCTTCAACATCAAAGTTAGTAACTTCGCCGGCTATTTCTAATACGAATGCACCGTAGTTGTAACCGAACATATCATTCATATCAACATTGTCAGTATAAGCAAATTCTATAGCGTTACCCATTGTCATCTTCAGGACTGCTTCGGCAACACCGCCGATACCAGGAGTATACGCGGAGATAACTGCGCCTTCTCTTACACCTTCAGCAACGATGTCATAGATCGCCTTCAGAGCTTCGGCCTTTGGCAGACCCTGTTCGTCCTTTTCAGGAACCAGCAGCACTACATCATGACCTGCAGCTTTGAATTCCGGAGAGATAATATTCTTTACATCATCAGTAGTTACCGCGAAAGATACCAGTGTAGGAGGAACATCGATGTCTTCGAATGTACCGCTCATGGAGTCTTTTCCTCCGATTGCAGCTACGCCCAGTTCTTTCTGTGCTTTGAATGCACCCAGAACTGCAGCCATAGGTTTTCCCCATCTCTTAGGCTCTCTCATCAGCTTTTCGAAATATTCCTGGAAGGACAGGTAAACATCTTCGAAGGAAGCACCTGTTGCAACCAGTTTGGACACAGACTCTACAACTGCCAGGTATGCACTGTGATATGGAGATGCCACGCCGATGAACGGATTGTAGCCCCATGACATAACGGAACATGTTGTTGTATGTGCCTTTTCTACAGAAACCAGGTTAACCATAGCCTGGATAGGTGTTCTCTGGTGGATACCTCCGAATGGCATCAGAACAGTTCCTGCGCCGATAGTGGAGTCGAATCTTTCAGACATGCCTCTCTTGGAGCATACGTTCAGATCACCCGCCAGCGCTTTATATTCTTCTACGAAGTCATCACCGACTTTCTTATCGAAAGCTTCCGGTTTTACAACTTCTACGTCAATATGTTTTTCTGCTCCGTTTGTATCCAGGAATGCTCTGGAGAGATTTACGATTGCTTCTCCGTTCCAGAAGATTTTCAGAACAGGCTCGGCCTTTACTTCTGCAACTACGTTGGCATCCAGATTTTCTTCTCTTGCAAGTTCGATGAATCTTTCAACTTCTGCTTCTGCAACTACGCAGGCCATTCTTTCCTGAGATTCAGAGATAGCCAGCTCAGTACCATCCAGACCGTCATATTTTTTAGGGACATTGTTCAGATTGATTTCCAGACTGTCAGCCAGTTCGCCGATCGCTACAGAAACACCGCCTGCACCGAAGTCATTACAGCGTTTGATCATTCTAGAAGCTTCAGGGTTTCTGAACAGTCTCTGGATTTTTCTTTCTTCAGGAGCATTACCCTTCTGAACTTCTGCACCGCAGCTTTCTAAAGATTCCGTTGTATGAGACTTGGAAGAACCTGTCGCACCGCCGCAGCCGTCACGGCCTGTCTTTCCGCCTAACAGAATAACTCTGTCAGTGTCAGCAGGTCTTTCTCTGCGCACGTTTTCTGCAGGAGCTGCAGCAACAACAGCACCGACTTCCATTCTCTTTGCAACATAACCATCATGGTAAATTTCATCCACCTGCCCTGTTGCCAGACCGATCTGGTTACCGTAAGAAGAGTAACCTGCCGCTGCAGTTGTTACGATAGTTCTCTGCGGCAGCTTTCCTTCTAATGTTTCAGAAACCGGTTTCAGAGGGTCAGCTGCACCTGTCAGACGCATTGCGGAATAAACATAAGATCTTCCGGAAAGCGGGTCTCTGATACATCCGCCTACGCATGTCGCAGCACCGCCGAATGGTTCGATTTCTGTAGGGTGATTGTGTGTTTCGTTTTTAAATAACAGCAGCCACTTCTGGATTTCTCCATCAACATTTACATCCATTTTTACTGTGCATGCATTGATTTCTTCGGATTCATCCAGCTTGTCCAGCATACCGTTCTTCTTAAGATATTTTGCTGCCAGTGTACCCATATCCATGAGAGTAACCGGCTTTGTTCTTCCCAGTTCTTCGCGTGTTGCGATGTAATCTTCGTATGTAGCCTGGATTGCAGGATCTTCAAATTTAACGTTATCAATAATAGTATTGAATGTTGTATGTCTGCAGTGGTCAGACCAGTATGTATCGATTACTCTAATTTCAGTAATAGTCGGATTTCTGTCTTCAGACTTGAAGTATTCCTGACAGAATTTCAGGTCTGCGAAATCCATCGCCAGACCATAGTCAGCCATGAATTCTTCTAATCCCGCATCATCCAGATTGATGAAGCCTTCCAGTGTAGCAACCGAAGTAGGGATCTCGTAATCTACATGTAATGTTTCATATTCATCTAATACAGCTTCTCTGGCTTCTACAGGGTTGATCACATAGTTTTTGATCTCATCAACCTGTTCAGCAGTCAGATCCCCGCTCAGCATGTAAACCTTTGCAGTTCTCACATCAGGTCTTTCACCTTTGGAA
>JAGBGL010000028.1 GCA_017936025.1 Bacillota bacterium
CACCTGACATGAAGGTGGGCGGCGGAAGCATCGGCGTGTTCGAAAACGGTGAAATGAACGGGCTGATTTTCGAACCTGATGCAATGGTCAACGCATACGAATATATTTACGATTTCCCTGAAGACCAGATCAGAGTCATAACTGAAGAGTTCATGAAAGACCTGGCTAAACAGGGTGTAACATCCTTAAGTGAAATGAGCGCGGATGATTACAAAGAAAATATTTACAAGAGATATAAAGTTTTCAAAGACATGTCCGATAAAGGACAGTTTACAAGCAGAGTACACGTGTATACAAAACTTCTTGGATACACTGATTATACAAAAGCAAAAGAATGGGCAGAAGAGTTCAACTCTCCTACATTCAGGATAGTAGGGCTGAAGGGCTTCCTGGACGGAGTCGCTTCCACATATACAGCTCTGATGCTGGCTCCTTACAACGACAGGCCGGACTGCATGGGCGAAGGCGTTCCTCTGGCAACTAAAGAAGATCTGGAAGCAAGTGTCAATGCAGCCAATGCGGCAGGCTTCCCTGTACGTATCCACTGTATCGGTGACGGTGCGGTAAGAATGGGTCTGGATGCATATGAAAAATCCCTGGAAGTAAATGGGCAGCATGGGCTGGTGAATACTATCGAGCACATCGAGTTCGTAAACCCTGAAGATATTCCTAGATTCGCAAAGATGGGGGTTATTCCTTCCATGCAGGGCGAACACCTGAAACTGGATGCAAACGAACAGCTGACAAGACTTGGCGAAGGCCGCACACGCTGGGGATGGGCATTCAAATCGTTCCTGGATTCCGGCGCAGAGCTGGCTTTCGGAACTGATTTCCCTGTAGTTCCATTCAACCAGTTTGTAGGTATCCATGCGGCGGTTTCCCGCAAGAATTATGACGGTTCTGTAGCAGGAGTTGTGAACGGTGAAAACATCACAGTTGCACAGGCACTGAGATGCAATACACTGAATTCTGCGAAGGTATACGGCAGAGATCATGAGTTGGGAACTCTGGAAAAAGGCAAACTTGCTGATATAATCGTATTAGACAGAAATCTGTTCACATGTCCTGAAGATGACATCAATGATGCGAAGGTCATCCTGACAGTGATGGACGGAAATATTACATATAAGGCATAAAAAAGGAGGCTGAGGCCTCCGGAAATGAGGTAAACATGTTCAGAGAAATGAGACTGGCAGCACAGCAGCTGTCCCAAGAAGAAACAATCAAAATCTTACAGGAAGCTTCTCACGCCACACTGGCAATCAACGGTGATGGTGAATATCCATACTCCGTGCCGATCAGCTTTGTGTATAACGACGGAAAGATCTACTTCCACGGCGCAGCAGCAGGACAGAAATTTGATCTGATGATGAGAGATCCTCATGTATGTCTGTCTGCGATCACAATGGATGATGTGCAGCCAAAGGGCTTCACTACATATTACAGAAGTGCAGTCGTTTACGGAGATATCAAACGCCTGGAAACTATGGAAGAAATCGCAGCAGCGATGATGCTGACAGTAGACAAATACTGTGAAGGCGACAGAGAAGGCGGTACTGCATTCATGAATGCTGAAATGGGCAACTTCTGCGTATATTGTTTAGATATCAAGCACATGACAGGAAAACGTTCAGAGGGATAAAATATGAATTTCACATGGGTAATAATCGGCCTGTTTACTTTTATTATAATCGGAGTTTTTCATCCGATCGTAATAAAGACCGAATATTACTTTACAAAAAAGGTGTGGCCGGTATTTGCAGCAGCTGGCGTATTATTTCTTGCAGTGTCACTCTTTGTTGAATCGGTGGTATTCGGACCGGTACTGGCGGTGACAGGATTCACCTGTCTGTGGTCGATAAAGGAATTATTTGAACAGGAGAATCGCGTGAAAAAAGGCTGGTTCCCAGCTAATCCAAACAGGAAATAAGAAAGGATGGCAGACATATGTTTCATCATGCACAGAGAGATAAAAGACAGGTTCTCTCAAGAGAACGCTGTGACGAGATTTTAAATAAAGCAACTTCCGGTGTGCTGAGCGTGCTGGATACAGAAGGATATCCTTACGGAGTTCCGATGAGCTATGCTTATAAAGATAACAAACTGTACTTCCACTGCATGCCTGACAAGGGCCATAAGTGGGAAGCGATGAAAAATCACGATAAGGTAAGTTTTACAATTGTCGAAACAGATAACATCGTAGCAGATGAATACACATCATATTTCAGAAGTGTAATCTGCTTTGGAAGAGTACGTTTTGTAGACGATATCGACGAAAAATTCGAACTTCATGACATTCTGGTAGACAAATATTCACCGGATTTCAAAGAAGGGGTATACGAAATGTTCGAAAAGAGAATCAAATGGATGGGTGCATTCGTTGTAGAACTTGAACATGTTTCCGGCAAGGAAGCCATTGAACTGGCAGTGCCGGGATATACTCTGCCTGAACTGGGCAAATAAATCAGTAAGTAAAAGGACCGCTGCGGCGGTCCTTTTTTACGTTATTCCACTGAGCTGAAATCCATCTGAAGCCGCATGCAGACTTCCAGGAGGAACAGTTCGTCGTTGTCTTTAAGAGAAAGACCGGTCAGGTCTTCTATTTTTTCCAGCTGATAAAGCAGAGTCTGTCTGTGCCTGGAAAGTTTCCGCGCAGTCTCTGAAATGTTCTTGCAGGACAGGTAAACTCTCAGCGTATCCATTAGTTTTGTACTCTTTGTTTTATCATATTCCACAATAGGTTCCAGAATGTTGTATGTGTTCTGCAGGAAGTCTTCATTGGAAGAAAGCGTGGACATCATATTGTAGATAAGGGTGTTTTCGTAGAAAAATCTCTTCATGAAACGGGTGTCGTTGGTGCATAGATCGACAGCCAGCTTGGCATGCAGGTAATAATTGCGGTAATCTGTAGGGCCTTCTTTAATTTCGCTGACTCCCCATGCGAGATTGATATTGCGCTGATCTAAACGGAGGTTTGCTTCCAGTGCGTCCAGAAAGCGGGTGATCTGGTTTTTTCCGCCGGAAGGAAGGATTTCCAGATAGGTGATTACTGCGTTTTTCTGATGAGTGAACATGATCTGACGACCGAATGATTTTGCGGTGGATTCGAAAACTTCGCGCAGAGTGTTCACATTGGCATCGATCCAGTTTTTCTGGTAATGCTCGGAAACATTATTGTTCAGATTTACACGGCCTACGAGGCAGGCATATGTTCTTGACAAATGCAGGTCCATCAGTTTTGCGGTGCGCTGGTTGTTTTCCGAATCGGGATCGCTTCCGTTAGCAAGGCTCCAGATGAGATCATCTCGGGCCATCAGCTGAGTGGTTTCGATCAGTTCGTCTTTATAAAACCACAGAGATAGCAGCGGTGAAAGCGTGTGGCTGAGAAGGTTGGCTTTTCTCAACGTATTCATGTTGTCTACACACAGGTATCCGTACAGGTGTCCGTTTACTTCCAGGGGTATCTGTGTTTTGTTCAGTGCTCTGGAAGCTCCTGCGAGCATTTCGCCGCGGGTATTGGTGATCGCAACAGAACAGGCTGTATTTTCGGAAATTATTTTCGCGGCCGTCTCAAGATTATTGCCATTGAGGAAGCAATTGAGCATATCAGCCTGCAGCACTTTTGCCTTTTCTACATCTTCATTATAGTCTTTGTGGACGCGGTGCAGAACCGTTTCGCAGATATCTGCGAATCTGAGGTCCCACGGGATCTGCAGGATAGGCAGGCCGCCGTCTTCGGCGAGCTTTCTGTTTTTTTCACTCAGAGACATGGTGTCGCTCGGGATCGCCAGCAGAAAGATACTGGCTTCCGCTTTTATAAGTCCTTCAATAAATTCTGTCATAAGAGCCTCTTCTTTTACATAAGGTGTAGCAATACTTATGACCATTTCGTTTTTTC
>JAGBGL010000029.1 GCA_017936025.1 Bacillota bacterium
AACAATGAACATGCAAGTATATTATTCCAACAAAAGCAAACTGATCGCACTGCTGCTGGTAGCTTTCCTTGGAGGTCTCGGTCTACACAGGATCTATCTTGGCAGAAAGCAGTCGGGCCTCATAATGCTGGCGCTGTCGCTCATCGGAAGCATTACTTCTGCCATCGGTATCGGCGAAGCAGTTCTCTTTGTTGTCAGCTGCTGGTGTCTGGTTGACCTGATTGCATTATGTATAGGAAAACTGACTGACGCACAGGGACGACCTCTGAAATTCGGCGTATAAATTATAACATATTACAGAAGCCGCACCTGAATTGGTGCGGCTTCAGACTGTAGACATCCGTAAGGATGTCATTTTTTTATCTTCTATATAAAATTTTTCCGTCGATCATTGTAATATCGGTCTTTACCGATTTGAGATTTTCCGGAGGAATTTCGAGTATATTTTCAGAGAGAACTACCATATCCGCAAGCTTTCCTGCTTCTAGGCTTCCCTTGATATCTTCCTCACATGAAACGTATGCGCCGTTTATAGTGTACATACGGATCGCATCCATAAGTCCGATTTTCTGGCATTCCCCCGCTACAACTCCGCTTCTCTTATCTTCACGGAACAGCGCACTGTACAGGCCGATCATAGGATCCACCTCTATTACCGGAGAGTCAGATCCCAGCGCAACAGTGATTCCATGCTCAAGATATGACTTCAGCGGGAACATATAATTTACGCGGTCGCCATAATATTTTGTATAAGCCTCTGCATTTTCATGGAAGAAACCGGGATTAGAAACTACAGAAATATTCAGTTCTTTAATACGGCGGATCAGCTCAATGTCCTGCAGGCCACAGTGATCAATACGGTGTCTGTGCAGACGCGGATTTGCAGTAACTGCTTTTTCAATGGCGTTGACCATGACTTCCACAGCTTTATCGCCGACTGCATGACACGTAACATTCCAGCCGCAGTTGTGCGCTTTCATCACGATTTCATCCGCTTCTTCCTGAGTATAAATCAGGATTCCTTCGAGATCGGGATCATGAGAATATGGCTCACGCGTTGCCGCGGACGGACCGCTGCTGCTTCCGTCCAGCAGGATTTTCACATGGCCGAGGCGGAAGAATTCATCCCCGATTCCGGCTTTGAGCCCTGTATCCAGCAGCTGGTTTATCCACCAGATTGTCTTTGCCTTTCCGTAAGCATGATAAACAAGCGGATACATTCTGACATTGATGATGCCCTCATTGATTGCGTCCTGATAAAGACCTATCGTCTGCTCTCCGAAGAAACTTGCATCACATACGCTTGTCACGCCGTGCTCGAGAAGCAGATCATTGCAGGCCTTGAAAGAAGCCATGTATTCTTCTCTCGTATATTTAACGATATCCCACATGTATGTGCAGGCTGTTTCTTTCAGAAGTCCTGTCATTCTGCCGTTTTCGTCTACGATTACTTCTCCGGGTGCGAATTTTTCCGGGCTGATTTCACCGGCTTCCAGAGCCAGAGTGTTATAAACACCCATATGCAGGCAGCATCTTGTGAGCTGAACAGGATGGTTAGGTGCTACTTCATCGAGCTCATCGCGTGTAGGGTGTCGTCCTTCTTTTAACTTACTCTGTTCATAACCTGTTGCTTTGATCCATGTTCCTTTTGGAGTCTTTTCAGCGGCTTCACGGATTTTTTCCATAATCCCGCCGATAGTCGGAACGTCATCACTGTTACAGTCTATTATGACCGCTGCATTCTGTCCGCGCATTCCCAGGTGCATATGCGCATCGATGAATCCGGGCAGAAGCGTACGGCCTTTCAGGTCTATAACTTCAGTTTCAGGGCCGATCCACTTCTCTACGAACTCATTGTCCCCTACAGCTGCAATTATATTTCCTTTGACTGCCGCTGCCTGACAGATATTATCAGAGTTATCCACAGTTATAACTGAACCGTTGTGGAAAACTACATCTGCGTACATTGAGATTGATTTATTCATGCCTATTACCTCTAAAAATATATACAGAGGCTGTGGATGAACAGCCTCTGTCAGTAAATCTATTAAGCCTCTTCTTCGTATAATTCGTCCATGATGTGTTCAGGGAAGAACTTGCGCAGTGTTTCTTCGGAAGCCGGTTTTGTGCACAGGCTCACGATAATGAACAGTGGCAGGTTTACAGCCATGCCCCAGATTCCTGCGTGGATTCCCATTGGGTTTGACCATACGATGTTGCAGAGAGCAACTACGATAACTCCGCCTACAAGACCTGTGATTGCGCCTGCTTTTGTAGCTCTCGGCCAGCAGAATACGCCCAGCATACATGGGAACAGCTGTCCGATAAATCCGTAGCATACCAGCAGAATATATACAAGCTCTGCAGGATTTGTCAGTGCAAGAGGATAAGCAACCAGGAATACACAAACCAGGAACAGTTTTCTCTGGAATTTACCTTCTTTTTCAGGTTTCATCTTAGTCAGAGGAGCTATAACGTCATGTGTAATTGTGTAAGCCGGTGTGTGCAGCTGAGGTTCTGCAGAAGACTGAGCTGCTGCCAGGATACCTGCTCCAAGAAGGCCTACCAGCCACCATGGAAGATTTTCAAGACAATATGTAAGCGCTGCTTTATCCATTTCTCCTGTATATTCAGGCATTGCAAATACACATACGAAACCTACAATAATCATAGGAATCATTACAAAGTAGAAAACAGGAACATACATGTACTGTCTTCTTACTGTATCTTCATTTTTACCACCTGCTGCAAAGATCCAGAACTGTGGCCAGTAGGATACTGCACTGATCAGGATGGATGATGTCCAGAAGCTTGGTGCAAAGTCACCGAGTTTTCCAGGCAGAGTCAGGTGTTCAGGACTTGTTTCAGCAAGAGTTCTGAATGCTTCCCCTATGCTGAAGGATCCCATAGCTGTATAAAGTACGAACAGGCATATCAGGATGGATAATGTGAACATGATCACACCCTGCATAACGTTTGTCCAGCCGATAGCACGGAGTCCGGAATTATATACATAGAATGCAATTGCACACAGAATAACCAGCTCACCGAGCCACATAGGAACAGCTCCATGGCTCATTACGTTCAGAATGTGTCCACAGCCGATGATCTGAACAAGAGAGTTTCCTATTACAGCAAAGGCTCCGACACATGCACACAGAATACGCAGTCCCTGAGATTCGAATCTCGCACCTATACCTTCAGCCTGTGTTCTGTAACCTGTTTCCTGAGCAAGGCGGTTAACTCTTGGCCCGATGAGATACATTGTGTAAACCATCAGTACCATGTACATGATAACGTAGAATACAGGTACGCCTTTAGCGAATGCCCATCCAGGTGATCCCAGGAAAGTGTAAGCACTTACGTTTCCTGCCCCTGTAAGGAAAATCATTACGATCAGCCCCATTGTGTTACCGGAGGCGGACCAGTTTTCCATACGGTTCATATCCAGCTTACCTTTGGCACTGAAACCTAAGATACAAGCTACAACTGTATAACAGATAGTAATTACAAAAGGTCCCCAAGTCTGAATCATATTAGTGAACCTCCCATCTGTATGCAAGCACAACTACGATTATTGTAATAACGATTGCTCCCAGAGCTACCAGCATAAGAGATGGAACTCCTAATATGAGAGTTGGTACATTTACCAGATTGATAAATGGCGATACTGTAAATAATACAGTTAAAATCATAAGAATGAATATTACCCATTCTTTTGGTTTGCGCGGCCTCACCATAACTCCGCTTTTCATTTTTTTCTGTTTCTCCATAATTGAATCCTTTTTGTTGAATACTACAAATTATCTTTAATTGTTATATCATAAATAAAAAAATTATCAAGGCTTTTCTCAACCTTTATAATTTTTAATTAAAATCCTAATCCGAACTTATCCGCCGCCTCCGGAAAGATATTCTTTTACAAGTTGTAATTTAAAATCAAAACTATATTTTTTAGACATGAAAAAACTGACCTCCTTAAGTTGAACTTTCGGATCCAACTTTTGGGGGTCAGTATAGTTAGGGTGGCCCGGTTTTAATTAATTTCTCTCTATCCTATCAGTTCCAGTATTTCTTTTTTCGCCTGCTCCATCTCGCTGTATGCACAGGTCTGATCCGCACTTCCGATACAGAAGTACAGACGTACTTTCGGTTCGGTACCGGACGGACGACCTTTAATGAATCCGCCGTTTTCCAGACCTATGCAGACCATATTGCCGTCACGCCAGCGGCGCACCACTTTCTGACCTGCGATCACATCAGGAGTCTCATTTTCAAGTGTCTCGAGCAGCTCAGCGATTTTCTGTTTTCCTGCCGCACCTTCAAATTTCATGGAAACCTGCTGATCAACAAAGCATCCATACTCATCGAACAATTCCTGAAGCACCGCATACAGAGACTTGCCGTGTTTCACTTTGTAATAGAGAGCAGCTTCTGCAACCAGTGCGGCTGCAACAACGGCGTCTTTGTCACGGGCATATGTACCCTTGAGATATCCGATGCTTTCTTCAAAACCGAACAGGAAAGTACCTTTGCCGGCAATCTCCATTTCCTTGATCTGCTCGCCTATGAATTTGAATCCTACAGGAACTATGCGCCGCTCGACACCGAATTTCTCAGCCAGCTTTTCTGTGAATGCCGTAGAAACAACATTCTGTATCACCACGCCGTCTTCCGGCAGCCCGCCTTTTTCCTCCAGTGCTTCCAGTATATAATTCGTCAGCAGTATGCCGATCTGATTGCCTGTGAAATGATGGTAGCTTCCATCTTCTTTCCTGCACTGGACGCCCAGTCTGTCAGCATCCGGGTCAGTGGCCAGCAGCAGCTCCGCACCATGCTCTCCGGCATATTTCAGCGCCAGATCCCACGCCCCTTTATCTTCGGGGTTCGGAGAAGCCACTGTTGAAAATTCTGTATCCGGCATCTCCTGCTCACGCACTGTCGTGACATCGGCAAAACCGGCTTCCGCCAGAACCTGCTGTACAGGAACTCTGCCGGTTCCATGCAGCGGTGTGAAAACGATTTTCATCTCGCCGCCGTGTTCTTTTATCAGATCTGCCTCCAGCAGCTCGTTTTTCACACACTCCAGGTACGCTCTGTCGACGTCTTCTCCTATAATTTCCAGCAATCCGCAGGCAATTGCTTCCTCTCTGGAAGCTGTTTTGACTTCCCATGGACAGCGGTTCAGAATATCTGTCATTTGATCTGCATAAAACGGTGACAGCTGTGCGCCGTCATCGCCATAAACTTTGTAACCGTTGTATTCCTTAGGATTGTGGCTGGCCGTTATCATAACGCCTGCCGCGCATCCCAGATGACGCACTGCAAAAGACAGTTCCGGCGTCGGTCTTAAGGCATCAAACAAGTAAACTTTGATTCCCTGTGCCGCCAGCACCAGTGCAGTTTCCAGGCAGAACTCATCAGAGCATCTGCGGGGATCCCCGGCAATAACAACGCCTTTTTCAGCTCTGCCCTCTCTCAGGATGGTTTCTCCCAGACTCCAGCTGAGCCTGCGGATCAGATACTTGTTCATACGGTTGGTGCCTGCGCCGAGAATTCCCCGTACGCCTGATGTTCCAAACTCCAGATCGCAGTAAAATCTGTCGTAAATTTCCTCTTCAGATAACCCTGTCAGTTCCTGCTTTATTTCGTTGTCAAAGATGGGACTTTCCAGCCAGAACCGGTATCTGTCCCTGATTTCCCCTTCTAACATAGGAAACCTTCCTTTCCGCCCGCCGCTTCCGCAGGAGCCTGAGTTATTTCAGCCATTTGACTTTATTTAGCAGGTATAGTGATATTCATTTTTTCCGGCCTGAACAACCTGCTGTCCATCACCTTTAAGTTTTCGGCAATGGCCGGAACGAATTCCATTTTGTCTAAAATATCTTTCTCGAGGTCCACGCCCGGCGCGATTTCAATCAGCGTCAGTCCCTGCTCAGTCAGCTTGAAAACAGCACGTTCAGTGATGTAGAAAACGGTCTGCTTTTCTTTCTTACTGCGGGAATGCTCCCCGGAGAAAGTGATATGTTCCACATGTTCTTTAAATTTGATATATGGTCCGTCTTTTATAATGTTGATTTTTCCATCTTCGATGCGGATGTCCTGCTTGCCTGCAGTGAATGTACCGAGGAAGCAGATCAGCTTTGCACCCTGGGTAATGTTGATAAATCCTCCCGGACCTGTTGTTTTTCCTGCAAAACGTGAGACATTTACGTTTCCCGCTTTGTCCATCTGTGCAGCTCCGAGACATGCGAAATCGATGCCGCCGCCGTCATAGAAATCGAAGATATCAGGCTGCTTCAGCACCGCATCAGGATTATATGCCGCACCTGTCGCAAGGCCGTTGGCAGGCACGCCGCCCACAATCCCGCTCTCTATGGAAGCAGACACATCATTGATATGCCCTTCTTCGTTCAGCACCGCCGAAACGTTCATCGGCAGGCCGATGCCCAGATTGATGAAGTCATTCATTCGCAGTTCCATGATGCTTCTGCGGCAGATTACCTTTTCAATGCCGAACGGCATGTTAGCGATTTCGTCCAGTTCGATACGCTCGTGACCGGACCATGACGGAATGAAATTACCGTTTTCATATTCCTGCAGGAAATGCTGTTTTGAATTTTCAGGTTTACCTACGATAACGTAGTCGATCATTGTGGAAGGTAT
>JAGBGL010000030.1 GCA_017936025.1 Bacillota bacterium
ATGCGGCGGCGGAACCGCAAGGAAATCAATCCCTTCCTTTTCGTCCCGGTGACAACTCCCTGTCCACCGGGCACTTGACGCTCCGCAGCCTACTCTGCACGATATGATTCAGTTGTAAGGCATCTGTACGGCTTCAGCCCAATGCTCTGCCTGCCGTCTCTTACGTTATTATTATACGGTGGATCCTGTGAAAAAAGAACCACACATATATGTTATTTTTATGATGCTGGGGTCAAAAGGTCCCAGCGCACCTTAGTTACCAGTTGATCGTTACAGATGAATGCCCTGCATTCATCAGGAATGACTTACTTTGACAAGTCCATATAGTCGTCATTTTGATGAATGAAACCACTGCGCGTGGTATAATGGAAGTATCAAATCAGCGAGGTTTCAAGCATGTCCTTTCGAAAAAATGATACTCATCAAATGACCTTAACTGACAGTTTTTTCGGGCTTACTGAAAGGGAACAGAAAGCACTTGAAAAGTCATGGGCAAAAGTATTTGCCGATGATGTCTTTCCTATGATCGATGAGGAAAGATTTGAGTGCCTTTATTCTGACAAGGCTTCACGCCCCAATACTCCGGTAAATGTCATCATCGGAGCTCTCATTATCAAGGAGCTTTTCAACCTGTCAGATGACGAGGTGTTTGAAAACCTTCTGCTTGACCCGCGCTTCCAGTATGCGCTGCATACAACCAGCTTTGAAGAGCAGCCCATGAGCGATAAAACGCTCACGCGATTCCGCCAGAGATGTTATGACTACGAACGTCTCAACAATGTTGACCTGTATCACGACTGTGTTACAGACCTTGCTGCAAAAACCGCAAAGCTGATGAAAATCGACGGCAGGATCCGGAGGATGGATTCACTGATGGTAGAATCCAATATCCGGAGGCTTTCCCGCATGGAACTGCTGTACCGCTGCATCTCAAAGCTTGTAAAATATCTGCATGATAATGGGCTTGATGAACTGATCCAGTCTCTTGAGCGGTACTATGATCCAAATGATTTTAACAAGACCATTTATCACAGCAGGAGCACGGAAGCGGATGACCGCATAGAAGTCCTGCTGAAAGATGCAGATAAACTGATCGAAAACTGCGGAAACCAGTTTGCCGAAGTTACAGAATACCAGCTGCTCGTCCGCTGTCTTTCGGAACAGACCATTATTGAAAACGGAAGGCGCAGGCTCCGCACTAAAGAAGACGGAGGCATGTCTTCCGACATGCTCCAAAGCCCTGCTGATCCGGATGCCACCTACCGCGAAAAGGCGAATAAACAACACCGCGGGTATGTCGGCAATGTCGAGGAGTCCGTCGGTGAAAACGGATCCGTCGTCACGGATTATCAGTATGAAACGAACAACACCAGCGACAGCGCGATGCTCAAGGACCATCTTGAAAAAATGGAGAAGCAGGAGCAGGAAACTCTGGTAGTAACTGACGGTGCGTATGCCGGCGAAGAGAACACAAAACTTGCAGCTGAGAAGAATGTAAATCTCGTGACAACGGATCTTCCCGGAAGTGATGTGCCGGAGATCATCGGCCAGTTCGAACTGAACGAACCCGGGACCAAAGTGATCAGATGCCCCGCGGGGAATACTCCCCGATCCAGCAGCTACATAAAAGCTACCGGCGTCTGCACAGCTTCTTTTGAAAGATCGTGCTGCGAAAACTGCCCCCATAAAGATCAGTGCAAGGCGAAGATCTACAAAAGGGTTGCTAAAATCACTGTTACAGGCAGGAAGATCAGGCGGGCCAGGCTTCAGGCACAGATGCAGACAGAACTCTATAAGAACTATGCCCGCCTGCGCAATGGCGTTGAGACTATTCCGTCTATGCTGAGAAACCTGTTCGACGTGAACAGGATGCCCGTACGGGGGAAGGTACGAACGAAGTTCTTCTTCGGCGCAAAGATTGCAGCACTGAATTTCCGTAAGCTCTTTGGATATAGAAAGGGCTTGGGTAACTATGCTCAAAATCCTCTGATTTCGGCTTTATAAAGGAAGTTACCTGGAAATAATACTCCCTGATCTTGACAAAATGTACTTCTACAGCCACGTCTCACCGGCATTTCGACTATATGGATTTGTAAATGTGAATTATCTCAGCGCCTGGCGCAGAGAAGTTTATATCAAACAGGGGGTTTTGACCCTACTATCCTTGGAATAAAGCGTAATAACATTTTCATGAAGCTTCCCCCTCATTTCTTTGAAACAGGAGATGATCCATGC
>JAGBGL010000031.1 GCA_017936025.1 Bacillota bacterium
GCAAAATAGTGCTGATTCTCAAAGCCAAGTTCAGTCGCAATTTCCTTGATGCTCGTGTTTGGATGATAAAACAGATATTCCTTGGCTCGGGCAATTTTAAAATCTGTAATATAGTTATTAGGTGTTGTATGAAACACCTGATTGAAATAGCGGATCATCTGCTGCTTGGAAATGCTGCAGTGCTGCGCCAGATCCGTCAGGGAAATGGCCTCCGTATAGTGCTGGTAAATGTAAGCCACCGCCTGCTTTAAGCGGGGCGGCATCTCCCGGGAGGTCTGCAGCGCCGGCGTGGCGATGACCCGGTCCAGGGTTTTCTGGGAAAGCTTCGCCAGAAGATCGCACAGATCGATGGAAGCCTGGAGGGAGGACATGATCTGCTTTTTGCTCAGATTCTGGCGGATGGAGCTGAAGGCTTCCGAAAGCTGATCCTCTTTTTGGCTGTGGATGACGGATTCCAGATAAATGGTGTTGGAGTCGGCGTTGTGCAGGTCTCCCCGCAGGGCCAGATCGTTCAGCTTGTTCTGCAGGCCGATGGCGATGTCGAGCATGGATTTTGCATCTTCCATGACAGCCCTCTGGGGCAGCGTAAAATGAAGGTAGGTCATGGTGCAGAGCGCGTTATCGATGGGCCTGCGGGTATAAGTGTGATCCGCGGGAATGAAAATCAGATCGCCGGGACGGGCCGTAAAGGTCTCATCATCGAAAGCAAATTCACAGCATCCGTCTTCCATATATATGAGCAGATCTTTCCGTTCCGCGATGTGCCAGACGGTGTTTCTGATGACGGAAACGATCTTTTCCACTTCGAGAAATGAGGTCATCTGAAAGCGATAAAACATAATTTTCTCCTCCAAAAGGGCAAAATGATAATATTGTGCACATTTGTGAAAATATTATCTATTTACGATTGTATCATAAAAAGAGTACAATGAAAACACGATTTGTGATGAAGCATGATGGTGAAAAACACCAAAATACAAACAAAAATTTCGTGCAAATTAGGCGAAATGATGTAATTTTATGCGGTTTGTTACGAAATTTTGGGAAAGGGGAATTATGAAGGAAAACGCAAAAGTACAAGGTTCTGCAAGAAAAAAGAAAACAATATTATCAGAAATCTGGAGTGCCAGATATCTATATCTGCTTCTGCTCCCTTTTTTGGCCTGGCTGATCGTGTTCCACTATGTGCCCATGGGCGACATTGTAATGGCGTTCAAAGATTACAAGGCTCGTCTGGGAATCTTTGGAAGTCCCTGGGTAGGTTTGAAGCATTTCGAGAGAATTTTCGTAACACCTGATGCGATTGAATCCATTAAGAATACGCTGTCGATCAGTGCTGGCCGTATTATCTGGGAATTTCCGCTGCCGATTGTTCTGGCGATCATGATCACTGAGATGCCGGGAACTAAGGTGAAGAAAGTATATCAGACGATCTTTACATTCCCACACTTCCTGTCCTGGATCGTTGTATCCTCCATTATGACTTCCCTGTTCTCCAGCACCGGTGTTGTGAATACCGCGATTGCAGGCTTTGGAATGGAAAAGATACAGTTCCTTGGGAACCCCAAATTTTTCCGTGTGATGCTCTACGTCACAGAGAACTGGAAGGAAGTCGGCTGGGGCGCGATTATCTATATGGCAGCGATAGCCGGTATTGACCCGACTTTATATGAAGCGGCAAGCATCGATGGTGCGACCAGGCTTCGCCAGATCTGGCACATTACATTGAGCTGTCTGAAGCCCACCATCGCGATCATGTTTATCTTAAAGATCGGCGGCATCATGAATGCAGGCTTTGACCAGATCTTTAATATGAGAAATGCCGTTGTAAAAGCATCCTCTCAGATTCTGGATACATACGTTTATGACATCACATTCCTTGCAACGCCCAACTACGGATTCTCCACGGCGGTTGGTCTGTTCAAGGCGGTGATCAACTTCATCCTGCTGACCATTGCGAACCAGACGGTAGGTCTTTTGACCGGCACTAAGATGTTCAGCTTCCGGAGAGAAAAAGTAAAACAGGAAAAGCCTGTGAAGGCAAAGGCTGAATAAGGAGGGTGAAGAAATGGCAAACGTAAAAGTAAATAAGAAAAGAAAAAAATGGTCGGGACTTGAGATTTTCTGTACCGTGTGCCTGACGCTGCTGGCGCTTGCGATTGCGCTTCCTTTCTGGAACACGATCGTGATCTCGTTTACTACTAATTCGGCCTATGTGAAGCATCCCTTCTCCCTGTGGCCGAAAGAGTTTACGCTGGACAACTACAGGAACCTGTTCCGTAACGGCGCTGGCCTGCTGGTGGCATATAAGAATACCATTTTTGTAACACTGATCGGCACGCTCTCTGCAATGGCGACGATGGTAATGGCGGCTTATGTATTTTCCAGAGAGTTTCCGGGCAAGAGATTTTTCTTCCTGGCTTCCATCTTTACGATGTACTTCGGCGGCGGTTTGATTCCGATGTACCTGCTGATTAAGAATATGCATCTGCTGAATACGCATGCGGCTATCATCCTGATGTCTCTGGCATCTGTATATAACATTATCATCATGAAGAACGGCTTTGAAGGCGTTCCGATGGATCTGCAGGAAGCGGCGATGATCGACGGCGCCAATGATTTAAAGATCTTTGCGCAGGTGATGCTTCCGCTGCAGAAGCCTCTGATTGCAACCTTCTCCCTGTTTACGGCAGTTGGTTTATGGAATAACTGGTACTGGCCGATGCTGATTCTGAACAAGTCAGAAAAGACTCTGCTGCAGCTGTTCTTAAAGACCATTATTGATTCTGCGTCCAGCATGAGCGAAAGCTTGTCTACATCAGAGGATCTGACTACAATGATCTTTACGATGGGCATTCAGATGGCATCCGTGCTCTTGGTTATCCTGCCAATTATGACGGTGTATCCGTTCCTGCAGAAGTACTTTGTAAAAGGTATGCTGGTTGGTTCTGTGAAAATGTAAAATGCTCCGGCATGCAGTGCCGGGAAAACAATGATCAATTCCTGCGGGAATGTCGGCTGTTCGGGAAGCAGAGGCCTATGTTTTCTGAACGTCGGCAAGGGCAGGTTTGTGATAAATACCGAAAGGAGAATTAGTATTATGAAAAAGACAGTAGCAATGTTATTGTGCGGCGCAATGGTTCTTTCCATGGGTGCCTGCGGCAGCAGCGAAACCGCTGACACTTCCGCTTCCACTGAGGTAAAGGAAGAAGTGAAGGAAGAAGCAGCAGCTCCTGCAGAGGACGCAAAAGAAGAAGAAGCTCCCGTTGAGGAAGCTGCAGAGAAGACCTACGATGAACACATCGAATTCACCTACACCGGTTTCTACAGCTTATTTCAGGCAGCAAACGGACATGACATTGAAGCAGATCCTTATGTACAGTGGGTAGAGGATAAGTTCAACGTTACCATCGATCAGTGGGCTTGTGAATCTGCAAATGCAGCAGAAGAAGTTCGCCTCTGGGTAAACGGCGGCACAATGCCTGACTCCATGGTTTGGCCGGATATCTCTATCGCTGAAATTAGTACCTATGCAGATCAGGAACTGATTCAGCCCCTTCCCGAAGGCTGGGAAGAAAGATGGCCTAACATCGCAAAGATGGTTAAGCGCAGCGGATATGCCGAGCTGGTTAAGGTTGACGGTCTTACCTATGCAATTCCTCACTGCGTACTGGGTAACTTCCTTGAGATGGATACTCCTGTATCACATTCCTCCATGTACTTCAGAAAAGACTGGGCAGAGCAGGTTGGCATGCCTGATCTGGGCGATGACTATACCATCACTTACACAGAACTGGAAGAGTATCTGACAAAGGTTGCAGAGGCTGGTCTGTGCGATAACCCTGTTCTGGGCGGCAACACAGATTATCTTGTAAACGGATTCAGACATGCAAACGGCATCAATGACGATGATTTCTTCGCTGGTGATGATGGCTATATCTGGGAGCCTCAGCAGGATGGTTATGTAGATTTTATTAAGAACATGCAGGATTGGTACAGCAGAGGCCTGATCGATGCTGACTTCTATACAAAAGATGGCGCGACTTCTCTGACCGAGTTCCAGGAAGGCTTAACAGCAGCACTGTTCTATTCCGCTGGCGTTGGTAACTTCCAGGGTATCGTAGATAACCTGTGTGATCTTGCAGGCGTGGACAAAATGGATGAAGAAGCAAGAGCAGAATACTTCAACAGATTCGGTCTTGCTACAGTGGAAGCATATGACGGAAACGTATATGCAGACGGTATCTACAACTACTGGATGATGAATACATTCAGCCCTGAGTGTGACGAAGCTACCATGGAAAGAATCCTTGACATGGTTGACTGGTTCTGTACAAAAGAAGGTCAGGCATCTGAAAGATGCGGTATCCCCGGAACAGACTTCAGCATCGATGAAGAAGGTATTGTTACAATCTTAAACGAAGACATTCTTTCCGGCGAATATGAGGTATCTCCTTCCCGTTACTTCAACGTTTGGGGTTATGCTGGTGATGACCTTGCTTATGCACCTGGTATCCCTAGAAGATATACAACTGACCAGGAACTGGTTCTTGCTAACTATGCAGTTAAGTTAAACGGTATCATCTTTGAGGCAGATGACAAGGTAGAAGCGCTTGCGACCGATGCAAAGAAGAACTACTCTGTTGATATCAATGCAGCACTTGCTGAAATGATCACTTCTAACGCAGATGCAGAGTCCGCTCTTGCAGATTTCATCGAAACAAACAAGGCACTGTGGCAGCCCGTTGTTGACGATCTGAACGCAGCTGAATAATGAAATAAAGCTTTGCTTTACATTCCGTGTAAACGGAAACAGGACAGGCAGATGGAGGGTTATCCCTTCGCCTGCCTTTTCAATTGAGGGAGAAATCTTATGAGAAATTCAGTGGAAGTAAGAAAAGATGGTTTATACTTAAATAATCAGAAATTTTTTCTGATCAGCGGAGATTTTCATTATTTTAGAACCGTGCCCGAAGGATGGGAACGCCGTCTGAAGCTGATGAAGGATTTTGGACTGACAGCAGTGACCACCTATGTGGCATGGAATCTGCATGAACCAAAGCGGGGAGAATATTGCTTTGATGGAATTGCCGATCTGGTGCATTTTCTGGAACTTGCAGATCAGGTTGGATTGAAAGTCGTTCTTCGCTGTTCTCCCTATATGTGTGCGGAATGGGAATTCGGCGGACTTCCCAGTTGGCTGTTAAAGGATCGGACCATGGCACTTCGTTCCTCGGATGCTGCATATATGGAACCGTTAAATGAATACAACAGGGTTCTCTGCGAGCTGATCCGTCCCTACCTGTTTACCAACGGCGGCCCTATTGTATTAGTGGGTGTGGAAAATGAATACGGCTCTTTTGGTGATGACAGAAAATACCTGGAAATGCTCCGGGATTTCTATCGAAATGCAGGAATCGATGTGCCGATGATCAGCGCAAATGGCTCGCCGGGATTTAAATATTTAAACGGTACACTGCAGGAAAACTGGAACGGCATTGATTTTCAGGCAGTACCTGGCAATCTTTATCATCTGGATGATCTTGCAGCCATGCAGCCGGAGAAGCAGCTGATGGTAGGAGAGGCCTGGGTTGGCAATATGCACTTCTGGGGAAAACAGTTTTCCAGAAATACCAACATTGAAAAATATGCAGCCTTTTTAAAGGCTGCTTTAGATAGAAATGTTTATGTGAATTTCTACATGTTCTGCGGCGGAACGAATTTCGGCTTTTATAACGGCGCATTGAAACGTCCGGATTACATCGCACTGCCGACCACCTATGATTATGATGCTCCGATCAGTGAGGAAGGTCTGCCCACACCGAAGTATTTTGCGCTTCGGGATGTGCTGGATGAATATCTTGGAAAGGAAAAGCGTCCCCATGTGATGCCGGATTTTGAAATTCAGTCAGTGGAAAAAATTATCCTGACGGAGTCGGCAAAGCTTTTTGATAATCTGAACAGTGTTGTTTCAAACACAAGAAAAACTAATAAAGTGCTCTGTATGGAAGATATGGATCAGGATTACGGCTTTATTCGCTACACGACTCATTTGCGCTATACCGGAGATTATAAATACCATTTGAAGATAGATGGACTGGCGGATCGGGCCACGATTTATCTTGACGGAAAATATCTGGGAACCTACCTGAGAGATCATGACGATCAGAACATTGTTTTTCAGGTGGCAGCCTGCGGAAGTGATCTTTCCATTCTGGTGGAAAATATGGGAAGAATCAATTACGGATATAACATGTATGATTATAAAGGAATTAACGGCTGTGTCAGATTCGAGATTGAATGCAGTGACGGCAGTTTTCTTTATAATTATGCAAATTGTATGGGCTTTACCATCGAATCGATTCCTTTGAAATCACTGGCGGGACTGAACTATCAGAAAGAGATGGTCATGACGGATGTTCCCTGCTTTTATCAGGGTACCTTTGCTGCAAAACCGGGAGTGGACACTTTCCTGGATATGGACGGCTGGAAAAAAGGTGTTGTCTGGGTGAATGGAATGAATCTGGGAAGATATTGGGAAATTGGCCCGCAGAGAACCTTATATGTTCCCGGTACTGTCTTAAAAGAGGAAAACGTAATTGAGATTTTGGAATTGCACAGACCAAAGGCTGATTTCTGTGTGGCGGCACTGGATCACTGTCTGATCTGTGAGAATATCCGGGCCGAAAAGGATGAGAAGGAATTCCTGCTGCTTTAAAGGACAAAGCTTTCGGGGCTGAAAAATTTATGGAAAAGCAGTTCCGAATGCCTGAGCCTGAAAAGAACCGGAGGACACGATATGGATATTTTAAATTACTGTAGTCATTTATATGAAAAGACACAGGAGTTTGCGTGCAGACACGGGGCGCAGCTTCTGCTGATACGGGATGCAGAAAACAGGGACTATCATGAGATTAAGAATTTCCTGGAGGAGCAGAGATATGATTGTTATGCGGTTCATCAGGAAGGAGAGGTTTTATTCGCAACCTATGTGCTGGCGGATGAAATTCTGAATCTTTCCTATACACCTTTTGAAAATACAATTCGTATCATCCGGGATCAGGGGACGCTGCTTCCTCCCGACGGATCAACAGAGATTTCCTGTAAAAATAAGGCAGAGGACAGTGCGGGAGCCTTATCGATTGCAGCGCCTCTGGTGACGCAGCTGCATCAGCGCTATTGGGAGTATGACTGTGGTATGACCTACCTGATTCGTCTGGGGGACGGCAGGTTTGCGGTCATTGACGGCGGTATGGCGGA
>JAGBGL010000032.1 GCA_017936025.1 Bacillota bacterium
GCAGTAGTGACACCTCTGGATTTTTGTTTCTCTTGTATAGGGCGAAAGCGCAATTTTTTAACTTGCGACAGCCCCATTTCTTTGAGATGAGAGTAAAAACAGTTTGAATCGATATGAAGATTTGTAGTTTTCGTAAAGAAATTCAGGAAAGTATTCTTGGACAGATATGGTTCTGCGGAAAAACGGTGTGCGTTGCATTTCATGTTTAACAATTATAAACGGTTAAAAAAATTGAAAAATATACGCATTCGTACTTGAAATAAGGAGTAGTATATGTTATAATGATGTATAATTCATCGTGGAATGGTCTCATCGGAAAGTATTTTGAGAGATGTACTATTTTGCTAAAGAATTATTCGACAGGGATTCTTGCGGGAATATCGGTGTGCAGCGTTTACGATTGGCAGAACCGGTTCATCATGACTGAAACTGCCGTATAATACGATGACAGATATTTCAGATATACCAGAGCCGGTTTATGAGGTTGCCGATGGAACATTATAAAAAAGTTGTTCCCCCCGAGCAGATGATGGAACCGCTGCTTGCATTGCTGAATGAAACAGACTGTGTGCCATTGGTTATCAGCGGCAGCAGTATGTCACCTTTTCTGGCTCACAGTCGGGATACAGTTTATCTGTCCAGAGCAGACAGACCTCTGAAGCGGGGTGATATGATCCTTTACCAGCGGGACAGCGGCGGATATGTTCTGCACAGAATTCTTTCTGTTGAAAAAGATTCATTTACACTGCTGGGGGATGCACAGACCCTGCCGGAACCGGGAATCCGTCCGGAACAGGTGAGAGCGTATGTGAAAGCCGTGTGTCGTAAAGGAAAACTGCTGCAGAAGGGCAGTTTCTGGTGGGAATTTTTCGAAAAAGTATGGATCCGGATGGTGCCTGTGCGCCCTGTGATCATAAAAATATACGCAGGAATCCGGCGGGCGACCGGGTTAAGGTGAGTTATATGAGAGTGAGGGAGCAAGTCATTCTGCGGACCATTGCAGACGAAAATCTGCTGATACCGGTCGGGGATGCGGCAATTCATGTGAAAGGCCTGATTGCTTTATCGGAAAGCGGTGTACTGCTGTACAACAGGCTGAAGGACGGCTGTTCCAGAGAGGAACTGATTGCGGCGCTGACCGGTGAATATGATGTTTCGGAGCGTGAAGCTGCAGAAGATACGGATGCTTTTTTGAACCAGCTCCGGGAGCTGAATATGCTTCTGGAGGATTGAGTCAGAGTTGGAAGAAATCATCTGATTCGGGTGCGGTCCGCAATTGGATTCACGAAAAATATCGCTGCCTGCCAATGAACAGCAGAAGCGGCGTTATTATAAAAAATATACAGTATATATATATCAGATTATTTGTCCGCAGAATGAAGGACAGTGATGGAGTATCGTATATGTTTCGGTGCAGATCACGGAATTCAGAGGGCGGTCAATGATCGGAAATGAGGAGATAGACATGAAAAAGTATGTAAAGCCGGAATTGTTTTATGAACAGTTTGAACTGTCCAAGCATATTGCTGACTGTGCATGGGAACTGGCCTTAGGCGACGAGAAAGTATGTTGTGCCACTCCTGATTCAGCTAAGATACCTGTTTCGGAAAATCTCTTTATGTCGGAAAACAACGGTTGTACCGTAACGAGTGAAGAGTACCAATATTACTGTTATCAGGGTGGGGCAGAAGGAGCA
>JAGBGL010000033.1 GCA_017936025.1 Bacillota bacterium
ATATCTGAAGATCGCGCAGCAGGAACACGACCGTTTTGCAGAGATCCTGAGAGAAAACGGTGTAGAAGTAATTTATTATGAAGATGAAACTGCAAAAGCTCTGAGAAATGAAATAATCAGAAAACAGTTCGTAGATGACTTTATTGCAGACAGTAATATTTATTCCGAAGCAACAAAGGAAGCGATCGAAGATTATCTTCTCAATATGACTTCTGACGAATTGGTGAAGAAAGTTATTTCAGGTATCAAAAAAGATGAGCTGAAAGTGGATAATACAAGATCTCTGGCAAGTTATATAGCTTCCGGATATCCTTACTACACAGACCCTATGCCGAACCTGTATTTCACAAGAGACCCGGGTGCATGCGTAGGTAACGGTATCAGTATCCATCATATGAATACTGTGGCAAGAAGAAGAGAATCTCTGCTGCTCCGTTACATGTATCAGTACAATGCTGATTTTGCTCCGGCAGGAACACATCTGTGGTATGACTATTACGACAGACATCCTATCGAAGGCGGCGATGTACTGGTTTTGTCAAAGGACATCGTAGCGATCGGACTCAGTGAAAGAACTTCTGCAGGTGCGATCGAGCATTATGCTGAAAATCTGCTGAAAGAATCTGAATTCAAAAAGATTCTGGTATTTGATATTCCTAAAACAAGAGCTTTCATGCATCTTGACACTGTATTTACAATGGTGGATTATGACAAGTTTACTATTCATCCGGAAATCGAAGGTCCTCTGCAGATTTATGAAATCACACTGAACAGAGACGGCAAGTCCCACTTTGAAAGTATCCAGGGCGAGCTTGAAGATATTCTGAGCAAAGAACTCGGTCTGCCTGCAGTCGAACTGATCCGCTGTGGCGGAAATGATAAGATCGCTGCACAGAGAGAACAGTGGAACGACGGTTCAAATACACTGGCTATCGCTCCGGGAACAGTTATCACATATGAAAGAAACTATGTGACAAATGATCTGCTGGATAAGAAAGGCATTAAAGTTATAACTATGCCAAGTTCTGAGATCTCCAGAGGAAGAGGCGGCCCAAGATGCATGAGCTGCCCAGTTAACAGAGATGATCTCTAAAATAAATATACAGGATTAGGAGAGTGTGCATGAAACAGAAAATAATCAAACCGAAGGTTGTTATCGCATTAGGGGGGAATGCGCTGCAGTCCGGAAAACAGGAACCTTCTGCAGAAGCACAGCTGGAAGTAGTTAAGAAAACATGCGAGCATATCGCGCAGATCAGCGAGAGCGGATATGAAATCGCCGTTGTACACGGTAATGGCCCGCAGGTAGGGCGCATCATGCTGGCTTCCGAGTTCGCTCAGGAAGTTACGCCGATGATGCCTTTCGATGTATGCGGAGCTATGTCGCAGGGGTATATCGGCTACCATATCCAGCAGTGCCTGAAATATGCACTTAACAAAACAAACAGACATATCCCGGTCGTGACTGTAGCTACACAGGTCATCGTTGAAAAAGACGATCCGGCATTTAAAAATCCGACAAAACCTATCGGAGCGTTTTATACGGAAGAGGAAGCGCGTCAGCTGGAATCTGACAAGGGATATGTAATGAAAGAAGATGCGGGACGCGGATGGAGAAGGGTAGTGGCTTCTCCGCTTCCGAGAAAGATAGTGGAAATCGATGCGGTGAAGCAGCTGTGGGATTCCACGATCGTGATCGCATGCGGCGGCGGCGGTATTCCTGTAATCGAGAAGATAGACGGTACGCTGGAGGGCGTGGCTGCTGTGATCGACAAGGATTTTTCTGCGGAACTTCTTGCAGAACAGGTGGATGCAGACATCCTGATGATCCTGACAGAAGTCGAAAATGTTGCGATCAATTTCGGCAAACCTGATGAGAAAAAACTGGAACATGTTTCTCTGATGGAAGCGGCAAAATATGTTGAAGAGGGACATTTCCCTGCAGGAAGCATGTTTCCGAAGGTGGAGGCCGCAATGAAATTTGTCCGTGCTTTTCCTCAGAAGAAAGCCATTATAACTTCTCTGGATAAGGCAGTGGAAGCACTGGAAGGCAAGACCGGAACAGTATTCACGTTTAATTAGCGGATTTTGGAAAAGGAACTACTATGGAAATCGAATTAAAGTATGCAATAGAAAATACAGAAACAGCTGATAAAATCTGGGAAGATGAAGAACTGAAGCGCATAGAAGAAGCAGGTACCCGTGAAACGGTTATCATGAATGCTGTATATTTTGACACAGTGGATATGGATCTGAGTAAAAATGAT
>JAGBGL010000034.1 GCA_017936025.1 Bacillota bacterium
AATATTATACCACAAAATACCCGTAAACGTTGGAATTTCAATGATTTTAGACGCAGAAAAAGCCCATGGCCTCGTAAGAGGCCTGGGCCTTTGTCTACAGTCTGAAGGGAGGAATTTTTTCCTCCCTTTTTTTATCTTTTCTTTCCTCTGATTATCACTGCTTCGGGCAGTATGTTATGGATCTCATACGGATCCATTTCAAAGAGGTTTTCTTTTAAAATGACCATATCGGCATCTTTACCGGGTTCGATAGAACCGATCTGATTTTCAAGTCTCAGCTGGTATGCAGCATTGATGGTGTAGCCCTTGATCAGATCTTCCAGCTCCAGACATTCTGCTGCCGGCGGGAAGACCGGGCCGAGGCTTCCGTCTTCGTTGATCTCACGTCGTGTATGACCGATCTCCATTCCGGTGAAAGGGCTCCAGCGGTCAAGGGTGTGGAGAGATACTTCATCAGAAGAGAAGGTGACGCATGCACCTGTATCAAAAACAGTTTTAGCCTGCAGGGAGTTGTTAGCCCTGTATTCACCCAGCAGTTTTTCCATAGCATGGATATCTGCAGCGCATGCACCTCCGTGCCAGTGAGGTGTGAAGTTGGCGATGATATCCAGTTCTTTAAAACGGTTTATGTCATCAGGATGGAGAACTTCCACATGGGCACATGTCACGCGGATGTTAAGGGGTCTGCCCAGTTCAGTGCGGGCCTTTTCGACTGCGTCCATGACCATGCGGATGGCGCCTTCGCCGACAGTGTGTAGGTGGAAGTCGATGCCCTCGGCATCCAGATCCCGAACGAACTGGTTTAATAATTCATGCGGAATGATGGTGCCGCCTGTTATCTCAGTACCATTATATGGTTCGAGCATTTTTGCCGTGCGGATACGCTGAGTACCGTCGAACATCATTTTCATTGTTTTGAATTTTATGTTCTCAGTTGTATATGTGTCGCGGAAATATTTGAATTTTTCAATCGCGCCGGGCAGCTTGTCAGGCATGTTTATGATGTGAGTGCCTTCGACGCGTACCGGCAGATCTCCCGCTTCATCCATTTCCTTGAGTAATTTATAGGTGTTTTCTTCATTAAGATAATTTCCGGCATCAAAAACAGTAGTGACGCCATGGGCTACCAGATAGTCCATGATTTTTTTCATGCCGGATTTCATATCTTTGTCAGATACATTGCCGCAGATTTCCAGCAGAGGCAGCATTGCCATTTCTTTGATGCATCCTGTCAGCTCGCCGTCAGCAGTACGCTCCATATAGCTGTAGCCGGGAGCCGGGTCAGGTGTGTTTCTGTTGTATCTCATCAGCTTCAGCGCCGCTGAATTTACCCAGGCACTGTGGCATTCGCTTTCCATCAGGATCACAGGGCGGAACTTTACGATCTTATCCAGTTCCCAGCGGGTAAGAGTCTCGCCGTCCAGAGCTTCTGCCTGGCCGATGAACATGGCATAGTAAAGTTTGAATGGATGAGCCTTCACTTCTCTGCGGAGGGTCTCCAGGATTTCCTGTTTGCTCTTGCAGTCATACATTGGGAATCCGTCATCGTCATCCCCCAGCATTACACTGAGTCCCATGTGAGTGTGGGCATCGATCATTCCCGGCAGCACCAGCCTGCCGCCCAGATCATATACCGGACAGTCAGCAGTGCATGGAGACATGTCTTCCCAGCTGCCGACAGCAGCGAATTTGCCGTCTTTTACAGCAGCGGCGTCTGCCCAGGGCTGAGCCTCATTTGAAGTATAAAATTTTCCGTTTACTAAAATATAGTCTGCTTTCATAGTCGTCACCTATTTAAATGTCTTGTACAAATGCCATCTTGTAATATGCTGCCGGATCAGAGATGCGGCTTCACTGTCCGGGAGGACCTCTTCGTGGAAGTCTGTTTTCATATACTTGCGGTACCTGCGCCGGTGTTCCGTCGGTGTGCATTCCCACCAGAACTTGAAGGCTGAATAAAAGTACTTCGGATCGGAGAATCCGCAGGCAAAAGAGACCTCCGCCACTGGCATATCTGTTTTCAGCAGCAGCTGCTCAGCTTCGTAGCACCTGATAAAGTTAACCATGTGACTGAATTTCTCGAATACTGTTTTTGATACGAACTGAGAAAAATAGTTTTTGTTAACATGCTCGATTTCTGCCAGATGAGATATTGAAATCTTGTTCATATAGTTTTCGTTGCAGTATCCGATCAGACGGTGGAAACGGTTATAAATTTCAGTATTTATATAGTCGTCCTGATTTTCGTAGTTATACCAGTTGAAGTATTTCAGCAATATGGACATTAGAGTATTGGCAGCATTACGGTGGGAGTCAGGACCGGCTTTTTTGCCGGATGACAGATCATATGCCATGGAAAGCAGGATATCTTTTATCTGCTCCATTGCTGGTTCCTGATACGGATAGCAGTGGCAGCTTTCGCATGCAAAAAATACATACTGCAGGAATTCCCATGGTGTATCAAGTGCAGTCAGATCCAAATGCACCAGCAGGACCAAATTATCCTGATCAGAATATAGATAATGTATGTCACGGAAGTCCAGAGAGAAAATCTCGCCTGCCTTTATTGTGTTGGACTGATGTCCGGCCACTAGGTTTATGCTTCCTTCAAGACAGTAGATCAGTTCGAGTTCGTGAGTGTGGAAGTGGGGCTCGGTTGCTGTTATCCTGCACAGCTTTGCATGCCACGGCATGCCTTCTTTATAAGTGATTATTTCTTCGTTTATGTTCATAGTCCGTTTATATCCTTTTATATGATGATAACATCATATATCAGTTAAGTATTATAGTCAATTTTTATATAAAAACTGATGATAGGCATAAAAAACAGCTATAGTGTTAGAGGACCGGCGGAAGCATAATAGAATCAGAAATACTTTATACGTAATACAATTTATCAGGAGGTGTCTTATGGAAAACAAAGTAAGACCAGATGGTGTAGCCGGACTGAAAAAGCACACCATGAAACCAATCCAGATCGCATTTATGCTGTTCTGTCTCGTTGCAGCAGGCGCATTCGGAATTGAAGATATGATTCCTCTGAGCGGTCCCGGATTAACAATCGCAATTCTTATTATCTTTGCAATCATCTGGGCTCATCCAATCAGTCAGGTGGTTTCTGAATTGTCTGCACTGATGCCTGCAGAAGGCGGGATATATGTGTGGGTAAAAGAAGCCCTCGGAGAATTCTGGGGATTCTGCATGGGCTGGTGGGGAACACTTTCAATTTACCTGTGTTCCGCAGCTTATGTAGTTCTGATCGTAGGATATGCAGCTGACTATATCCCGATCCTCAATGACCCATGGATCAACTTTATCGTTAAGCTCGCTATCGTTGTATTCTTCGTAGTTGTAAACATTTTAGGACTGAAAGAAGTAAATGCTGTAAATACAGTTTTATCTGTTCTGATTCTAGCAGCATTCACTCTGGTAACAATCGTAGGATTCGTAAACTGGGAATACAATCCAATCGAACCTTTCACACCGGAAGGACAGTCCATCATCGATTCTCTGGGCGGCAGTATCTGTCTTGTAGTATGGATGTACTGCGGTTACGAATGTGTATCCAACATGGCCGGAGAAATCGCAAATCCTGAAGTAATACCTAAAGGATTCAGAATCGCAATGCCGGTTATTGCGCTGAGCTATATTCTGCCAACAATAGCAGGCCTGTGCTCTATTGGCTCATGGGAAGAATGGGGAACTGAAGGCGTCGGTTACGGCGATGTACTGGTAGAATGTCTCGGATATGGCTGGGGCGTAGCATTCATGGTTGTTGCTATCGCTTCTCAGGCTGCAATTTTCAATGCATATATTGCAGCAGGTTCCCGAGGATTCTTCGTAATGGCAGATGACTATCTGTGCCCTAAATTCCTGGTCAAAGTAAGCAAGAAGAGAGGCATCCCTGTATTATCCATCCTGCTCTTAGGTCTGACAACAGCAATCATGATGAACTTTGACTTCACAGTTCTGCTGGTAATCGTAGGACCTCTGGCTCTGATGATTTATGTAATCCTGGGAATAGCACTGCTTATCATCAGAAAGAAATATCCTGTTGAAGGAAGAGACTGCTGGTACATAAAAGGAGGCAATGTGAAAGTCTGGGCCTATGCTCTTGCCCCAATGATCATTGCAGTACTGGCGCTGCTGGTAAACGGAACAGAATATTTCCTGCTGGGATTCGTATCCATTGGATCCGGAGCGGTATTCTATGTGATTTTCAAATGGATGTACGGCGGACTTGCTAAGATCGATGCAGAAAAATATCCTATCAATCCTAAAACAAAACTGGCAAAAGGCGACCTGCAGAGACTGGGTGTGTTCGTGCTGGCATTCGGTATCTATGCAGTAATCGGAAGCTTCTTCCTGGTTTGGTATGAAGGCAGCTGGGGACCTGAATACTATGAATGGATGTACGGAGATACATTCCTCATGAGTGACTTCTGGCTGATGATCAAAGTCGGAAAGATCGGCGGTGCAATCGCAACTGTTGCAGGTGCTGTGCTGCTGGCTATCGGAAAGAAAACTGACCCGGTTAAATAATCTGTGTGTATATGTTAAAGGGGATGTTCCGGCATCCCCTTTTTTAGAAAAGGGGAAAGACTTATGAAGAAGGCAGACAAAATATTATACGGCGGAGTGATCTACACTTCATATGACAAGGAAGCAGCAGAGGCGGTGGCGATAGCAGATGGCGAGTTTATCTGTGTCGGCACACTGGCAGACTGCGAAGCATATATTGGCGAAAATACTGAAATGAAAGACCTTTCCGGCAAGCTGGTGCTTCCGGGCCTTATCGATGGACATACACATCCGATTACTATCGCAAAAACCATCTGGCATGTTAGAATGCCTGATGTTACAGATAAAGAAGAACTGCTTGCGACAATCAGAGAGCATGCAGAGAAAAATCCGAAGGAAGAAGTTCCGTATTTTTACGGCGAGTGCTATCACGCAGAGACTTTCGGGCCTGAAGGTCCTACAAAAGAGCTGCTGGATTCTGTGATTTCCGACAGACCTGCCCGCATTCAGGACTTTACGGATCACGCATGCTGGTACAACTCTATGGCTATCGATATGCTGGGAGTCCGTGACAACAGCGGCCACATTGGAAGCCCTATCGGACATGCGGAGGTGATGCGCGACGAGAGCGGTGAGCCTACGGGCTGGGTACTGGAATCAGGACCGGATGGTGACTACGGAATTTATGAAAAACTGGGATGGTATCCTCCGGAAGGAACGGAAGAAGAATCTGTCGGACCATTCCTGGATTCTCTGAAAGAAAAAGGTGTTATATGTCTGATGGATGGCTTCACTGAAAGCGAAAACGTGATGAAGCTGTTCTATGATCTGGACAAGGCCGGTAAACTGAATATGTATTACCAGGGCGCAGCTTTCATCGGAAGCTATGATGAACTGGAAGAGGGCATCGCCAATGTACGCAGCTGGAGTGAAAAATATTCGACGGATCACATCGGAATCAATACAATAAAATTCTTCGTAGATGGAACCAATGAAATGGGAGACAGCGCTTCTCTGGAGCCCCTGAAGAATGACCCGAGTGGAACCAACTACGGCATGATCAATGCCACAGAAGAAGAAATGACGAAGATAATGGTCCGTCTTAATGAGGAAAAAATCGACCTGCATCTGCATATCGTGTGTGACAGAGCTTTCCGCGTATGCTGCAATGCAGTTGAGAATGCAAGAAAAATCTGTGGAGATGAATGGTCCATTTATGTGACTTTCTGTCACTGCGAACTGGTTCATCCTGATGATATGGCACGTGTTGCAGATCTTGGCATCATGATCGACTGGTCCACACACTGGGCAGGAGGATACTTTGGCGAAGCAGCTATTGAATTCCTGGGCAGAGAACGCTGGGAAACAATGTATGATTTTACTAAAATGATAGAAGATGGCGCAGTGGTTGGGCATTCCAGCGATGTATTCAGCTATATCGAAGCACACAGAGCAAATCCATTCATGGGAATCCAGACTACGGCAACAAGAGTCGACCTGGAAGACCCGCTGGATCCGGAAAAGTATCCGGGCAGTGTAAGACCTCCGTCTCATGCGAAGCTTTCTGTGGCGCAGCAGATCAAGGGATATACTTACAATAACGCTTACAGAATGAGAATGCTGGACAAGACCGGAACAATCGAAGAAGGAAAGAAGGCCAATCTGGTTGTTCTGGATAAAAATATCTTTGAGATTCCTATGGAAGAGATCCATACGATCGATCCTGTTGCAGTTATGTTTGAAGGGGAATATATAAAATAAAAAACATATATGAATCTGCAAAAATGACCTATC
>JAGBGL010000035.1 GCA_017936025.1 Bacillota bacterium
CGATTCTGTACAGCTTTTTTATGTTATCATTTGCCAGTAATTCTGCCAGACCCTTCATCAGTTCTCTTTCAAATGATCCTGTGTAAATTGCATCAATATCAAAGAAGATGACAGTCGTTTCCCCTTCTGAAATAAAATCAAGAGGCGATGTTTTTCTTCCGGATAACGCACCTTCAAAGGCAAAGGCTTCTCCTGCCGCATACATATGTGCCAGATGAGAGTCCCCCTCTTCATGGAATTTTTCTCCCTTTACCAGGCCATCATGTACTATACCTATTCTTCTCACTTTATCACCCTGCAGATATATAGTCTGCTGGTCAGTAAATCTGTGAGATGCCATTTTAAGTTCAGTCCACGCCTTTTCGTGGTCCTCCGGTTTCAAATGTCGAAAGAGCCCAGTTCTTTCAACACTTTCCAAATAATTCACTTGCATTACACGTACCTTTCCAATATACGGGAGGTCCATATGTTTCCATTATGGGCCCATCGTCCGTCATACCATAGCCATGCTCAGCATTACCTTAGGTACAGCGAATCGGATTGTGCTTCATCTACTATAACTTATAATTCTATAACTCGGATTTCTCCGTTGTTTAACTTGTTCCACTCATCAGCTACACTGCCGCCTCTGAGATTATTTTCAATTACTCTCAGGACTCCGCTGTGAGCCACAATTACTATGTCTTTTGCTTTGTCTTTTTTCAGTATCCTGCTCAATGCTTTGCACACCCGGTACTGAAGGTCATAAAAATTTTCGCTTCCATGACCCATTTTATATATCATCAGGTTCCGGCCGCGCTTTTCAAACTCTTCAGGCATAGACTCCCTGATCTCACTGATGAACTTACCGTCCCACGGTCCCAGGTTCATCTCACGCAGTCCCGGTTCAGATATCAGTTCATTTAAAAAATCATTATGCTCCGCAAGTATTTCAGCCGTCCCGGATGCTCTTGCAAGATCACTGGTATAAATATGATCTGTTCTGATGCCCAGCCGGCGTATTTTCTCTCCTGCTTCCGCTGCCTGCTTTCTGCCTTCTTCACTTAATGGCACATCCGTCTGCCCGAGAAAAATTTTTTCTTTATGCTGCTTTATCTGTCCATGACGGACAAGTATAAAACGTCTTCCCTTCGCCAGCTGCTGTAGGTCATCTGACTCACATCCGCATGCAAGATACTCCTGTATTTCTTCATAAGCCTCTGGCGTATCCATATCCATGACGACACCTTCAAAGCCGGTCTCCAGCCTCTTCATCAGACCGAAATCCCTGTCAGTTATGGCCTTCAGCCCGTTCCTTCCGTCATGATCTATAATCTCCTGACGGAATTTCGCAGGAACCAGCAGCGGATGCCCTTTTTTGCCTCTGTAACACGCAACAGAAAACTTGTCCGGCTCAAAACTTTCCATCAGCAGCTTTATGACTTTTGGGGAAATCAGCGGACAGTCCACCGGAATTATAAAAAAGCCATTCAGATCATCTGCCGCCGCTGATACCCCCGTCTGTATGGAAGTAAACATCCCCTGATCATACCGTGGGTTAAATGCTTTGTTTACTCTGTATTTCTTTATTGCAGGGACAAGCGCTTCTCTATTATGCCCCGTAACTACAATAATGTTTTTTCGTTTTATGCCTGCAGCAACCAGCACTCCCAGCAGTCTCTCTATTACTGTCTGTTTTCCCAGCGGAAGCAGCGGTTTAAACGCTCCCATGCGGGATGAATATCCTGCCGCCAGCACAACCGCTCCGAACCTTCTATTCATGTCTTGCTGCTCTTACCTGAATCATCTCACCAGCGATGCTGATAGCAATTTCTTCAGGGGTTTCTGCCTGGATAGGAAGTCCGATCGGTGCATGGATCCTTGCAATATCTTCTTCAGAAAATCCTTCTTCTCTCAGCTTGTCGAAAAGAATGGCGTTCTTTTTCTTACTTCCGATCATTCCGATATATGCGCTTTTATGTTTCAAAGCATCTTTCAGAACGTCATAGTCACCTGCGTGACCTCTTGTGACGATCACGATATAGCTGTCTTCAGTTGTAGTGATTCCGTCAAAAGCATTTTTGAAATCATCTACTACTCTTACATCATCAGCCTGCGGATATCTGTCGCGGTTTGCATATTCCGCGCGGTCATCGATGACTACAGTGTTGAAGTCCACATAGCGCAGTATAGGTTCCAGTGCCAGTGCAACATGGCCGCCGCCGAAGATATATGCTGTTGTATCCAGATGGAATTCTTCAATGAATTCTTCAGGATGAGAAGCATCGATGTACTGGATCTCAACATCAGCGTCGCCGCCGCATCTCATATCCAAAGCTTTTTCATCTTCACCTGTCAGTCTGAACTGATAGATTCTGCTTTTTTCTTTAGTTTTATATGTTTCCACACAGATTTTCTGAGTTTCCGCTTCCAGCTTTCCGCCTCCCACAGTTCCCATGGAAGTACCGTCTTCTTTAACAATCATCCACGCACCTTTTTTTCTCGGTGTTGAACCATGTGTATCTACAACCTTTGCAATTACGAAATCCTGTCCATTTTCCAGGAAATCTTTTGCAAAGTATGCCACTTTATTAGCCATGATATCCTCCCTTTTTCATCTTTCTATCTCCGACTCTTGTAAGTCTTTTGAGTACACTGCCACACTTGCACGGCTCTTTTATGATGCTGCTCCAGTCCCCCGTGCGGTATCTGATAAAGGGCATCCCTTTTCTTGTCAGGGTCGTGAAAACAATCTCGCCCTCTTCACCGTCCGGCAGTATTTCTCCTGTTTCCGGATCTATAATTTCCAGATACAAATCATTTTCTCTTATAGGACAGCCATCCAGTTCACTGCAGTGAACTGCGCATCCAAGTCCCATTTCTGTCATGCCATAGTGTTCAAAGATCTTACAGCCCCAGGCTTCTGAAATCACATTCCGGCTTTCTTCCGAAACATAATCAGCCGATAAAAGTACGCTGCGCATCCGGATATTATATCCATCTGAGGCTTTTGCTATCTGCATCAGCTGCTGCGGCATGGCCACACAGCTTGTTACATTCTCCCTTTCCATTATTTTCAGTATGTCTGCTGTATCCTGTCCGTCCGACAGGCCGTAAGGGATTACTTTTACCCCGCTCTTTTCCAGCGCTTCACGGAGCAGGACCCCTATGGATCCCGGAGTACTGCACGGCATAAGAATCATAAATACATCGGTTTCATCGGCTATGAATTTCATTCCGTGGTGAAAGAAATCGACTGTCAGCTGCTGATCTTCTTCAGTAAAAAAGATCCTTTTAGGTTTACCTGTTGTCCCGCTGGTTTCCATGGTCACGATTCGGCTGATTTTTCCCTGAGGCACACAGACCATATCAAGGCTGTGTTCACACACGTCTTCAGGAGTTGTAAACGGAAGCCTGTGAAAATCATCCGGAGATTCGAGAACCACATCTTTATAGAGTTCAGCATAAAATGGACTGCAGGTAACAGCCCTGTTGAATGTTTCCTTTATTTTACTCCACTGATACGCCTCCAGATGTTGTCTCGACAACTTTTCCTCGCCGATAATATCTTCTATCCAGAGGTCCATATACTTTTTCACCTGAAATACTCCTGTGATTTATAATACCGGCTTTTCTGCTATCAGCATGAAATAGCCGATTCCTTTTTTCCCTTTACATACTGTTACACATGTGTCCAGAGAACCATCCTGCAGTATTTTTTCACCTACATATTCATCCAGTTCTCTGGAACGGTCCTCAAACACCGTCACTTTGAATCCGACTTCGTCTTCCATGTATCTGATCAGCGGGTCTTTGAAGAACGCACCTTCAAATCTGAAGTCCACCTGACGCTGCTTATCCTCTTCACAGTCGCCTTCTTTGTGCGGTATCTTTGCCTGACGTTCCGCTTCAATGGCTACTGCTTTGACCAGCTTAGGATCAGGCTGCTTCACATACAAATCACTGATGAACAGTCTCCCGCCTTTTTTCAATACGCAGTAAGCTTCATGCAGTGCTTCATCAGGCAGGTTGATCAGGGACAGGCTGCATTCCATCATGATGCCGTCAAATGTGTAGGAAGAAAATTCATCAAGAAACTCTCCGTCTGCCAGACGAAGATCCAGGTCCTTATTTCTTTCTTTTCCCTCATTGATGGATTTAAGACTCATATCGATACCTGTTATGTCGAATCCGTATTTATCTTTTACATGTTCTGCAGAAGTTCCGTCTCCACAGCCAACGTCCAGAACTCTGGAGCCTTCCGGCAGATTCCAGATTTCCATTGCTTTATCTGTAATATCAAATTTTCCGGGTCTAATTAATGCCATTATTATTTATTCTCCTTCCACGGAAAAGCTGCTCCGCATTCAGGGCAGTCGTCCGGCAGTTCATATGATGATGCTTTGTAACAAATAGGTACTGATCCGTAGTAAGTCCATCTCTGGATCAGCTTACCGCATGACGGGCAGGTTTCCATGAGAGGCTGCCCGCAGATTTCGCAGATATCACCCTGCTTTATTCTTTTGTAATCAGCTTTAAAATGTCCATTTTTGCAGGCCTGTATATAAAAATACATAAATTTTCCGCTCCTATTTATCTTCCATTTTAGATTCTACTTCACTCATTCTTCCTGTAACCAGTTCTTCGTCCAGGCAAATCTGTCCGCACTGCGGACAGCGGTTTACCTTGTGGCGGAAAGTTCTGTCCAGATATGAGAAATTAGCTTCGATTTCCTGCATTTCAACTTTGCATTTATCGCAAATCAGTTTCAGTTTTTCTGCCATTGAATACAGCCTCCAGTTCGATTTTCATTCTGTGAGTGTAAAGATTCAGTATTTCATAAGCTTCTCCTGCAGGCCGGTATTCTACCCAGCAGGTGATATATCCGATTTCTCTGTAACATTTATAACTGTCTGTATCCGGCACATAAGTTATGCGGCCGTATTTTTCACCGGCTTCCAGTGTGTAGCAGATGTCTTCTTCCAGGATACGCAGTCTGTTCATCTTGTCTCTGACTTCCTCTGAAACTACCAGATCATAAGTCAGTTCAGGTTTGTTTTCCATAGTTTCTCCCCAGATATCAGCAAGCAGTCTCTCTTTTAAGGCCACCCTGTTATATCTCTGTTCAGTTACTGTAGGCAGGCGGTCCGGTTCATCGCCATCTCCGATGTCCAGCATCAGGTCCAGAATGTGTTTTACCGGTTTACCTTCATCAAAGAACACGTCTCTGCAGTTGATGCAGTAAACAATGTATGGATTATCGCTCATTTTACTGCGCTTTTCTGCGGTGAGTTTTGCCATGCCCGGATTTGCTTCCTTGATGTTTCCGCCGTATCCGCAGCATCCATGCTTTTCAGCATCAGGCAATTCTTCAAGACCCGCTCCTGCTCTTGCGAGAAGCACTCTGACAGAATCTCTCATATCATCTTCATGTCTTGCAGAACATGGGTCAAATACAGAGTATACTGTTTCATCTTTGACCGCAGGTTGCATGCCGTGCTGTTCCATCAGCTCATATATAGTTACCATCTGGATCTCCGGCAGGTATTCGCGGAAGTGCTTCATGCATGAAGCACATGCCATTATCAGTACCGGCTTGCCCAGCTGCTGCCATTTGTCTCTGATTATATCTATTTCTTCTGCATGGGCAGCTTCGTTTCCGGACCAGTCGACCGGAAGCCCGCAGCACTGCAGCATAAGAGCTGTATCCGGATGTACGGAAAGAAGCCATTCGTATGATTTTTTAACATAGTCAGGATCAGCCGCGCCCAGATGACATCCCGGGAAGAATGCATAGGTGCATGTGTCGTGTCCCGGAGCTTTTCTTGTCAGCTCTGCAAAAGGTCCGTTGGCAAACTGTGCATCGCGCACCCAGAACTGATGATAAGGTCCCGGCTGGCGGTCCAGATTGTGGAGACGTTTTTTTGCTTCTTTGATCATGCCGCCCAGCTGTATATTTCCCGGGCATGTCTCTTCACAGAGACCGCACTGTGTGCAGGCATTGATCAGTTTGATAGCCGGTGTTTTGTGAACCAGCGAATCAGCAGCCATTGTGGAAGTCATGATATCATCACGCATCTTCAGCGGCCATTTGTTGAGATATTCTGTCAGGTCACAGTAATATCTGCAGTTATCACACTGACATCTGAGGCACCGGTCCACTTCGGTGAGGATTTCTTCTTCCGAGAAAAGGCCGTCCTCAGAAGCCTCAGGTGCAGGCTGTGCCGGGATCCTGCGGATCTCAGTCTGTATTTTTGATACAGGTCTTGGCTCAGGTGCAGCGATCTTGTTAGTCATGAAATAAATTTCGATGGCTCTTGCAAAGTCGATACCGTCTGCGATCGCATTGATGATATCTTTTCCTGCAAGACTTCCTCCTGCAAATACAGCCATGCCGCTGATTTCTGCAGCCGGCTCCTCCATTTCCAGGAGTCCGAAACCATTTCCGTCTTTACCTGTTGCTATATAAACAGCTCCGAATCCCTGTTCAGCCAGCTGATTCAGATCTGTAATTTCCGTATTTAAATTAAGTGTATATTCTTCGAATTTGAACTGAAGATCAAATTCTTCCATGAACTGTTCCTTTGGCATCAGATCATGCAGCATTCCGCCGATTTCTGCAGCCTTTTCAAAAACAGTTACTGTGTATTTTTTAGAAGCAAGACGCAGTGCACATGCCAGCCCGCTGACACCTGCTCCGATGATCGCAATGTTGCCGTTCTTCTTCGGCAGATTGTAATCATTAGGGTCTCTTCTTTTCGTCTTAGCTATACAGCTTTTTTCCAGCATATTGATTTTGACTGCTCCGCCCAGCTCTTTGCGCGGACATGATCCCGCACAGTATTCGGGGCACAGCTCAGCTACGATACCCGGAAAGGTTACCGCATCTCTGAAAACTTTATATGCTGCGTTATATCTTTTTCTGCTGAGTTTGTCCATGAAGTCATTTACATTCATTCTGAAAGGACAGTCACTGCCGCAATAAGGCAGTTCTTTCTGCAGACAATTGTCAAATTGTTTAAAATAACGGTCCATAATTCTCTTTCCCATAACATTATAGTAGACCGCTGCGCAATTGCAGCGGTCTACTGATATTATTTTTTAGTTAGCTAAACTCTTTTGCAGGTCATGCTTGCGGAAGAATTGCATTCCGGCTAAAGCCGGGCAATTCTCGCAGCTAACCTGCGCGCCAAATCAAAGATTTGGGCAGGTCATGCTACCAGCTCATTGGGTTAGCTTTGCAGTGTTCGATTTCATCGTACAGGTCAGATCCCAGGAAGTATTTCTTTGGTACTTCAGGTTCTTCGCCTCTTGCGATAGCATCGATACCGGCTTTAACCTTTTCAGGTGTAGCAGGCAGTTCGTGGATTCTTACGCCGCAAGCGTTCTTGATAGCATTGATAACTGCAACGTGGTCGGAAGACTGGAATGCTTCGGAAGCTCCGGAAGAACCGAAAGGTCCTCTTTCATCATATCCGTCGATGTGGATTGCAACCATATCATCCGGAACATCTTTGATGTAAGGTACGCCGGCTTTGAACATGTTAGTGTCTTTCTTAACATCTTCGTAGTTTTCGGATAATGCAAAACCGATAGCATGGGACATACCGCCGAATGCCTGACCATTTACAGACTGGATGTTACCAGGTTTACCGATCCAGTCGATGCAAGTCATCTTATCTACTGTAGTTTTACCAGTAGCTGTTTCTACAGTTACTTCTGCCATGAACAGAGCGTAAGTGTAAGCGTATGTTGGGTTACCGGAACCATCGTTTGGATCCAGGAAGTCGAATTCGCCTGGGAATTCATCTTCAGCTACCCAGTTACCTTCGTAACGAGTAGGGATTCCTTCGTCGATCATTTCCTGATATGTTCTGTAAGTTCCGTCTTCTTTTCTCATAGCGTCAGCCAGGTTCTTAGCTGCCAGGATGGAAGCTTTACCATTAGCGAAGTGAGATCTGGAACCTGCGGATTCACCAGTGTTTGGACAGTATTTGCTGTCTGTCTGGATAACTTTTACGTCATCTGGAGTTACGTTAGGGAAGTATGGTCTCAGAGCTTCCAGAGTACATACTAAGGAACCTGCGTCACCACCCTGGCCCTGATCCTGCCAAGTGTCGTATTTTCTGAACTTGCCGTCGCCAACCAGTTCGATTGCTACGTCTGCAACGTCTACGCCGCCCAGGCCAACGTTGTATCCGCCCCATGCCAGACCAACACCTTTTCTGAATTCAGGTGTATCTTCAGCCTTAGCCTTAGCTACAGCTTCGTCGTACATAGGTTTTAATGTATCCATCATTTCTTCCATTGGATACTGCAGGAATGGTCTCTGGTTCAGGTTGTCCTGACCTTCTCTTGCAATATTTCTGTATCTGAATTCGAATGGGTCGATTCCAGCTTTTTCAGCCAGCATATCTACCAGAGCTTCGGATGCTGTGTAAGCCTGTGGAGCACCGTATCCTCTGTAAGCAGTACCGAATGCGTGGTTTGTGAAGGATACTCTTCCCAGACCTACTGCGTTTGGAACGTAGTAAGGGAAGAACATGAATCTCAGGATCTTAGTGATCTTGTCATCGCCCAGCTCAGCATAAGCACCGTGGTCGATACCGGCATCAAATTCACCAGCAGTGATGATACCGTTTTCGTCGCAAGCCAGACGGCCGTTGATCCAGGATGGAGATCTCTTTCCGGAGAATGCCATGAACTGTGCATAGTCCATATGTAATGCTACTGGCATTCCAGTTGCTTTACAAGCCATACCAGCCAGAGCATAGGAACCTGCGTTCATTGCCCATCCGAAGGAACCGCCTGTTGGGTTTTCGATTACACGCAGATTTTCTACCGGGATACCGATAGCTTCTGCCATATCGTCTCTGTCGAAGTACAGAGTCATTGTCTTGCAGTGTACGCACAGGTTGTTGTCTTCATCATAGTAAGCCTGAACTGTATCACCTTCGATAGACATATGAGGTTCTCTGGAAGAATAGAAGGATCCTTCTACGGAGAATGCTGCATCTTCGATGATTTCAGGTACGTTTTCATGGTCACCCTTCAGCAGTGGCTGTTTGGAGTAAACGTTGTCACATGTTGGGTGGATTCTCATAGCATCTGGCATTACTGCATCCAGATAGTTCATGTATTCAGGCAGCTGTTCCCATTCCATTTTTACTTTTGGAACTGCAGCTTTTGCGTGTTCCTGAGTATCAGCAACAACGATAGCGATTACGTTACCCCAGTTGATGATCTTTTCATCCTGTAACAGTTTGTGGTTCTGTTCGTATTCTGTGGATCTTGGGGAGAATGTGAATGCCATCAGTTTGTTAGCATCCGGGAAGTCTTTAGCTGTAACAACTTTAACAACTCCAGGCATAGCTTCTGCTTCAGAGATGTCAATGTTTAAGATCTTAGCGTGGTTAGTAACTCTTGGCATTACCAGTTCTGCATGCAGAGTGGATTCCGGCATGTGCAGAGCAACGTCTTCACCGTAGTCGCAGACACCGCAAGCCTTAGCCATAGCGTTTGGTCTTACCAGCGGTTTGCCGTAGAAGCCTGTTTCTACGTCTTTGGACCAGTCGTAAGTGATGTCTTCGAAAGTCTTTTCGCCTCTCAGGATAGCAGCAGCTTCCATTACAGCGTCAACGATCTGTTTGTAACCAGTACATCTACAAACGTTTCTGTGTTTCTGGAACCAGTCACGTACATCTTCTCTTGTAGGATTTGGATTTTCCAGCAGTAACTGATATGCGGAAACGATAAATCCAGGTACGCAGAAGCCGCACTGTACAGCGCCCAGGTTAACCCATGCATACTGCAGAGCATGTGGATGTAATACGGAACCGATACCTTCGATAGTCATTACAGAGCTGTATTCCTTAACAGTTTTGATTTTTCTAGTACAGGAACGAACTACTTTTCCATCCAGAATTACGGAACAAGCTCCGCAAACACCTGTGCCGCAGCCGATTTTTGTACCAGTCAGGCCGAGACGACGCAGTACGGACGCCAGTGTATCCTTCTCAGGATCACAGATGAACATACGGTCAGCACCGTTGATGTTCAGAGTCATTTTCATTAAATTCATAATTTTGCCTCCGATTTTTTAATACAATTTCTTGCTGTAACGATCCGAAACATAAAAACCCCTTCCGCAGATTACGGAAGGGGAATTAAATCCAAAAACGAAATGCCCGATTAAACATTCATTCTGACCTCGACAACTGGTCTTTATTACATCCTTTCCGAAAAGCGGGAGGCCTATACGTTTCCATATAAACCCTAACGGTTTTGCTGCCATGCCAAGTCACCGGCGAAGGCTGTACAAAACTCGGATTATATTCAATTGTTACATCATTAACATTTTAACAATAACCCCTGAAAAGTGCAACTGAATTTACAGAATTTTTGTAACGTATTTGCTGTTTGTTTTCAATTTGATTGTCAAATTAGTTTGTTCTGAAATTTTTTTATTATGGCTGTAAACATTGATTTTTCAAAAATGTTGGCGTGCCAACATTTTGTGTTTTGCGCAAAATTTCATTTAGGTGTCTCTATAACTAATTTGCGGTCACTCATACCTTGATGCTTTCCCGATATTCCCTTTTCCTTCTTCCATCATTCCGAAAGTTTCCATAAAGAAAGTTCTTGTTTTCATATTGTATTTCTGTGAAACTTCATCTACTGCATCATCTACAACTTCTGCCATTACCTGTGCGTCAGCTGCACATCTTGCATTGATTATCAGTGACAGCGCGCTGTATTTTCTGTCTAATTTACGGCCATACTCCACATCATAATCGACACCGATAAGGCTTGCCTTGAAGAAATCTGTCAGTTCTTCCTGGCTGTCTGCCGCAAACATTTTCAAGTGCGGCACATTTCCGCCTTTTGATTTCAGCCCTTCCCGGATCATTTCAAAAATATCGCCTATAACCTGATTGAAATCAAGATTCTTATCTTCTCTCTGCTGCAGATACACTCTCGTATTGAACCAGCTGAGCTGATTTTCCGCCGCAACAAAAGCTTCGGAACCGTAACCGATCTCTTTGTGCTCAGCCTTTGATCCATTGGAAAGAATATAGTCTACTACATCAGAAACACCCATCCCCATCATTGCAGACATTTTAAAAACCGGAGTATCCGGATATGCGCTCCTGATGAACTCTGTGATTTCATCAGCTTTGGATTCATCAACGGTATCGGTTTTATTAAGCACGATCACATCAGCTTCTGCCATCTGTGCATCCAGCAGAAATTTCATTTCTTCCGGCAGATTGATATCAGCTCTTTCAGGCATGATCATCCTGATGCGTTCAGGATCCACTATGCACATGAAAGGCATCAGGTCAAATTCGCCTTTTTCTTTATCTTCCAACTCCAGATAAACATGATCCATTGCGCCGATCCCGCATCCCGGTATATCTGAAAATATCACATCCGCACCCGCCGCTTCCAGCTGATGAAGTTTGTCCACCAGGTTTTCATGCTGATAACAGATACAGTTGCCTGAAATAGGCAGCGTTGTTATCCCCGCAGCCGCAGTGAACTCTGCATCAACAATATTACCGGCTCCCAGGTCATTAGCCAGAATCGCTGCATGCCCCAGCCTTCTTCCGTTGATATTTCTTGCGAACGCAATCATCGCAGTAGTTTTTCCCGCTCCGAGAAAACCACTGGTTACCATATATTTTGTCATAATTACTCCTCTTCTCCCTTACCTTTATTTACGGTATATGCTGTTATACGCACAGAATGGGATCAGCCTGTCATCTTCTGACAGCACCTGCACTCTGCACCGTTTTACACGTTCCGCATCCAGGTTGCTAAGATCCTGGAACGCCATGCCTGTGACTGTAAAAGTATTCTGCTTATAGTATGTAAGAAAATCTATCAGATCCAGAATTTCAGTGCTTGATTTGTATCTTGACCAGTCACTTTTTTCTTCCTCCCCGCGGGAAGCAACTTCCCATTTGTTCAGTACGAAATCTCTGTCTTTTTTTATAACATCTATTTTGCCGGCTTCCGTATCACAGCAGCTGATGCCTGCTTCCTTTTTAGCCTTTGTCAGTGTACATCTTACAGAACCGTCAGGTTCTTTTATATATGTGCTGTAAAAGCAGCAAAGTGTGTGCCCGGTTGCGATCGGCGCATAGTCATCATATTTGAAATAATCCGTCTGCTTCTCCAGTTCCCTGAGTACATCGAACATGGTTACTCGGTTTTCATGATGCGGGTCAGGATGTCTGCCAAAAAAACTGACAGGCTGGAAGTGGATCCCTTTTACAACAGCTACATTTTTAATCATGAAATCCATCATTTCACCGATATTGTCAAGGTTGACATGCCGTGCAACTGTTGGCACCAGAGTTACAGGAAGCCCTGCTTTTCTGCAGTTTTCAATAGCCTGCTTCTTTTCTGACAGCAGAGGTTCTCCGCGCATCTGCATGTATATTTCATCTGTAGTTCCGTCAAACTGCATGAAAATAACGGAAGCCCCTGATGCTTTCAATATCTCCGCATAACCTTCTTCTCTGGCCAGCCTGCGGCCGTTAGTATTTATCTGGACGTACTCAAAGCCTTTGCTCTTTGCTATTTTTATAATTTCCGGCAGGTCATCTCTTACTGTCGGCTCACCTCCGGACAACTGGATGTTGAAAGGACGTTCTTCTTCTCCCAGTTCCAGCAGCAGATCAAATTTTCTGTCCAGTTCTTCCAGCGTCGGTTCGTATCCGCTGAAATCTTTTTCGTCAGCTCTCGCAAAGCAGTATGGGCAGTGCTGATTACATCTTTCTGTTATATCAATCAGTACGCAGCATGCAGTCTGCAGGTGGTTATCGCAGATGCCGCAATTCAGCGGACAGCTGCTGCCTGCACCGGTCTGCCCCCCTGCACCACTGGTGCCTGCTCCGGATGTATCACCGGCTTTTATCATGGCCCGCTTTGGCGGTATATTTATCACCGGATTCTTTACCCAGTTAAGATAATCATCTGCATCATCTGCTACAAGCGCTTTGAAGCTGCCATGGTCCGGACATTCTTTTTCTATATACACTTTACCGTCATGCTCTGTATACCGGGCCTTTAACGGTTTGAAGCACACCGGACATACGCTCTGAGTTTCGCTTAAATATTTCATCCCTTACTCCAAGAAAAAGCAGGCGGGCGCAGGCCCGCCTTTACTTATTAAATCAGATCTTCAAGTATCTCGCATGCAGTAGCTGCCAGTTTCGGGCAAAGTTCAAACATTATGCCGCTTTCAACCGCTGCCTGCAGTTCTTCAGGTTTAGAAACATCATACTTGATCAGTTCTTTACAGATCAGGCTTCCATGCTCCTCAGTAAATGCATCTGTGAATTCTTTCAGCACGCTCATCATTTCAGCTTTTGCTTCCTGGTCTCCCAGCTCACAGTGCCCGTATTTCAGGCCTATAGCCATCAGTGCTCCTGTAACACATCCGCATCGTTCTCCGCAGAACATTCCGCCGCCAAAACATGCTGCAATTTTCCATGCAGTTTCTCTGTCAAATCCCATTCTTTCTGCTGCATCACCGAATACAACCTGAGAGCAGTCGATCCCGCCCATAAAACATTCTCTTGCTTTGTCTTCAGTCATCGCCATAATAATACCTCCTTACATTTCATTCCAGTATAATGCCAGCAGCATCTGTTTTACTTCTTTCAGATTCTGCAGCTTATCATCATCTGTTGGCAGCGGTGCCGGCGGCTCCGGTTTCAGTCCGCAGGCTGCACTGCAGGAAGAACAGTTGCCATCACATTCAGCAGACTCGGCTGCTTCCTGACCGCCTTCCCCATGATCATGGTCATGCTCATGGATCATGTGAGTATTTGAGGCGCCCATTCCATATACCAGTTCCAGGATATGCACTGCATCTCCGCCGCTGTTTTTTATATCATCTCTTTTTGACATACTGTATACCAGATAAGGCAGTTTTCTTGCAGGATCAGCATTTTCAGGTTCAATAACTGTTACACCCATTCCGTCTGCAAGCTCACGGACTGCTGCCTTTGTCTTTTCTTCACCGGCTGCCTCTTCCGGATCCAGCACGATATATTCGTCATGATTACAGCCGCCGCTGATATTCATCTCCGGCATTTTTTCATAGAATGAAACTACCGGGATTTCAGGCAGATGTTCTTTGAATTTCTTATACGCTTTCATACATGCCATAATAATTGTAGGCTCGCCCAGTTCCTGCCACTGTTTTCTGATCGTTTCTTTTTCGTTCATGTCCGCATTTCTCATGAACACGGCGGTATCAGGATACTGAAAATGAAGGGAGTCATATGCTTTTATCACAATCTCAGGTTCTCCTGCAGGCAGGTGAGTTCCCGGGAAAAATGCAAACCTGCTCTTTGCTGCTTCTTTTCCTGTGGCCGGATCCAGCGGTTTGCGGACCATAGCCAGGTCTTCTGTTAATCTTACTTTTGACATTGATGTTACCTCTTTTGTATTTTCCCGACGGACACCGGGCAAATTCTGCAATAAAAAACTCTTCCGCGCGTCTGCGAAAGAGTGTTATTGCATACAAAAATCCTGCCGGCGGCAATTTGCCCCGGACATTAACAGCACTACCTTTCCAAACACGGGAGGCAACACCGTTTCCGGAGCTGCCCACAGGATGCATAATCATGGTTTCAGCTTTAGACCATACATCTCGGTATTTTTTCAGTTTTAATTAAAAGTCATTGTAACATAAAAAACAACCGGCTGTCCATAGCGGACAGCCGTACAACATTTTGCATGAGTTGCTTATACCCACTTGATTTCTGCTTTTTTCAGTCTTGCAGGCACAGTTACATAGTCTTCTCTTTCAGGATATCCGACCATAAACGCACCGTAATAGGCGTGGTTTTCAGGCAGCGGCGGCAAGAGTTCACCAAGTGCCGGCACCGCATTGCACATTCTTGTCAGATAGCCTGCCCAGCAAGTGCCGATGCCTTTTGCCTGGAGCAGCAGTTCAACTGTCGTCATCGCTATCGCGGAATCCGCCGGTGCATTGATTGCTTTACTGTCAGCATGACAGAGGATCAGTGTTCTGGATTCACCCATCACGACATTGTTGTTTTCAGATTCCAGTTCTCTTACGATTTCAGGAGACACGCCGCTTTCTTTAGAGTAATCTACGATCGCCATCATCATTTTATCGATAGTCTCTTTTGTGTCTATCACTATCCATCCGTGAGGATGCTGGTTCTTTGCACTTGGTGCCCAGTCAGCCAGTTCAAGTACATGCTGAAGCACCTCTCTGTCCACCGGTGTATCTTTAAAATGTCTGTAGGATCTTCTCTGAAGCACGTGAGCTTCCAGCTGATCAGCAAAGTCCGCTGACAGCGGCAGCACCTGCTGCGCCTCCAGCGCAGCAGGCTCACCTTCCCAGGTGAGCGCGCCCTCCGGGCACGCTGCCGCGCAGTGCATGCATTCGATGCACATCTTACCGCGGTCAGCCGGATATCCGTCTTCCACCCCTAATGCAGTAAACGGACAAACTTTCACACATTTCAAGCATTTAACACATTTATCTTTAATTACTTTTATCATTTCTTCCTCCATATCAGCCTGATCCGGCCCAGTACGCCTTGTAATGCCGGCCCGGCTTCAGCAGCTCTTATATAAACTCGTAATTGCAGTCGTCGAATTTCACATCGAATTTGCATATACCTCTGAAATTGCAGTATGCACAGGCCGATGTCGCTTTTGTCTTCATCGGATGGGCCTGCTGCTTTCCGGACGCAAGGTCACTGCAGATCTCGCGTATCTTCGCATCGACTTCGCTCTGGAATGCATCGAAATCTGCTTCATTCATCAGAGAATCCGCACCCGTTCCTCTGATACCTCCGGATTTGGAATTCTGCAGCTGTACGATTTTTGAATATCCGCTGAATTCCCCCGCGATATTTCTGATGACTTCCGGATCATTGACGATGACACCGTTCATTTTATAGTCCTTGGATATCGCATTTTCAACCATTTCACTGAAAGCTTCTTTTGTCATGTCGCCGGTGTCTTCGATTTTGACGAATGGTTCATTTATCAGGAAATAGAACACTCCGGCAGGCTTCAGTACGCCGGACATATCAGAATCGCCCGGCTGGCCGGAGCCGGCGGCGGCGCCCATGGCGGCTTTCAGGTACAGCATCAGCTGCAGCCTGTAACCCTTGCGTGCTTCTACAGTATTAAAAATTTCCCTGCCTGTTTTATAATCTATGATTTTTACACGGTCATCCGGCAGCATATCCACACGGTCGATTTTTCCTTCGATCAGTACATTACCGTGTTCTGTATCCACAGTGATCGGCGGCAGTGCTCTGCCTTTTCCGAATTCCTGCTCGAAAGCCATGCTGCGTACCCTGCCCTGACGCACATGATCGATCAGGATCCAGCTGATCTCGCTGCAGATTTCCTTCAGCCTGCCGCTGCGGTACTGTTCTTCAAGTCCGTCAGCCATGATCCCCTCGCGGTAGTTTTCATATTCATGGTCCAGGATCTCAGAAACTTTTTCCCGGCATTCTTCCCGGGTGATCTTCATCCAGCGCGACTCTGCATCTGCCGGTTCCAGTCCGTCGGCTGCGAGCCACTCTGACAGTTCCATGAAACAATTGTGGTAAACATCCCCGATTTCGCGGCCTCCGATTTCATACACACGCTGCTCATCAGGACGCAGTCCGTACTGCACAAAATGAGCAAACGGGCATCTGCTGTATTTTTCAAGACGAGACGGACTCAGCACCAGCTCGCCCGCCTGATCCTTTTTATATAACCTGTCGACCATCTCACGGTCAATATCTGCCTGTTTACCGGTATAAAGCAGGCCTTCTGCTATCTTCGAAAGGTCATCGTTTTCCCTGTACCAGCCAAGAACCAGCTTCCATGCAGGATCAAGTTCCTGTCCGCTGCATGCCGCTCTGAGAGCTGCAGTAAGATGTTCTTTCGCAGCTTTCTCGGCCTGTATCAGTTCATACGGATTGCCGCTGCTGACGATGTCCGGCTGTTTTGCGAGTCCGGGATAAATATCCTGCAGTTTGACCAGCAGCTGGGACGGCTTCAGTTCTTTCCCCTCTTCATCTGAAACAGAATAACTGAGCCACAGTTCTTCAGAAGGCTTTGACAGATTCTTGTATATCGCCATTTTCTCTTCCTGCTGACGTATCTCATCAACCTTGCAGATTTCGATTTTACGCTCAGCAAGCTGCCGTTTTTCATCTTCGCTCAAAATACTGTCAGGTTCAGCTGCTGCAGGCAGCAGTCCTTCGTTTGCACCCAGCACCAGCATCGCCTTTACATTTCCGCTGCGTGTACGCTGCATGGTCCCCATAATAAGACCGTCTGCAGACGGCGGGAGGAGACCCACTTCAATGGATTCCAGCCCAGATTTCAGTATGTCGCCGAAATCCTCGGCCATTACTTTCTCATCGCCTACGAGCTCTGCGAACTGATCCAGCACATCCATGATCAGCCCCCATACCTGAGCGGTTTCGGAAGCCGCTGTAAGAAATCCTGTTTCTTCCTGCTGCTGCATCAGTGCTTCCAGTTTTTCAGGAAGCCTGCATTCCTCTGTCAGGAATCTGTATAATACAGTAACTTTTTCCTTTACAGTCTCCGCTTCTGCGAACCCCTTGCAGAAAGCTCCTGCAAGGCTGATGATCTGTTCTCTTGCAGCTTCCAGCTGAACAAGTCCGTCTTCGCCGTATTCATTAACGCCTTTTCGGAAAGGAGTCTTCCAGCGGCGGCCGTTTATACGGTATTTGCGCGCATAGTTTTCCAGCTTTTCGACCATATCCCACCCGGTATCCGTCAGTCCTGTCTTCATCAGTCTGAAAACTGTTTCAGTGTAGTACTCGCCTTCCGCAAGTTCCAGAAGGGACAGCACGAATACTGATGCAGGGTTATGGATTATGCTCTGCTTTTTATCTATGAAAAGTTCCATGCCGTACTGGCCGAACACACGCTTTGCGATCGCTCCGCGTGCCTCCAGGTCGTTACAGATCAGTATTATTTCATTGTATTTATATCCTTTATCTCTTACGAGAGTTCTTACTTTTGCCGCTGCGGACTCTGCTTCGTTATAAAAGCCGGCTGCTTCCACTAGTGTGACACCTGACGGGTCATCGAGCTGCTGCGGAGGCATCGCATATATTTCTTTTTCAATCCCGGTTATGCCCGGCATTTTATCTGTGATCAGGTAATCGTCAGGAATAGCCTGCACACTGCACTCGATACCGTTTTCAGCAGCCTGATCGCAGAAACCTCTGGTCAGATGTTCCGCCAGAGAGAACAGTTCGCTGTCTCTGCCCGGGGCACTGCCTGTGAGGACCAGATTTACGTTTTCAGCACATTTCATCAGCTTTCCGATGATTTCTCTGTTCTTTGGCGTAAAAGCATCAAAACCGTAAATCCAGACTTCGGTTCCGCGTATCTTCTGAGACTTTTCGATCTTTGATACACACAGACTGATATAGTCTTCTGTGTCTATGTATTTGCCGCTGATCTGCTCTTCGTAATATCTGAATATAGTGCTGATATCCTGCAGCTTTCGCTTCATGAATGAGCTGTCTTCCAGTCCGTCCGCGATTTCCTGCAGCAGATCCGGGTCTGCTCCGTACTGCTTCAGCTCGGAAATGAAGTTATTTGCCATCTCAATGAAAGATGTCTTTTTCTCCATTCCTCTGTACAGATCCAGTTCACTGCTATGCTCCTTCAGGATCTTTGTCAGCAGCATGTGCCTTCCGTGCTTATCTATCATAGGGGTCCGGCCGCCGCCTGTTTCCGCCAGGATCTTACCGCCGAATCTCGAAATGCCTGCGACTTCCACATCCATCAGACCTTTTACGCCAAGGCATGCGAAAGCATCTCTTTCTGCCTGAAGGGTAAACTGATCCGGTACCAGCAGCAGTGTTTTCCCGCTGATACGGTCGAATATGAACTTGTCTTTTCTGACGTTTTCACGTCCGTAAAAAATGTGCAGCATCCCGTTTTCTCCCTGTTTTCTTCTCTGTGCTACAGCCCCCGGCCGCAGTTTTTTCTATTGTAACACCCTTTTCTTTGAAGTTCAACAAAGCCCCTCTTGCAAGGCCCGCGCGTTTCCTATATAATTGCTCTTGATGCCTTGTATTTTACAGGTTTTTATGGAGGAAAAAATGAGTATTTTAACAGTTGAAAAATTATCACACGGCTTTGGTGACAGAGCCATTTTCAATGACGTATCTTTCCGTCTGCTGAAGGGTGAACACATCGGCCTGATCGGCGCCAACGGAGAAGGTAAATCTACTTTTATGAATATCATCACAGGAAAGCTGCAACCGGACGAAGGTAAGATCCAGTGGGCAAAGGACTGCCGTATCGGCTACCTGGATCAGCACACTGCGCTGGAGCCGGGAATGACTCTGGGCGACGTGCTCCGTTCCGCATTCTCATGGCTTCTGGAAAAAGAGGCCCGCATGAATGAGATCTGTGATCAGCTGGGTTCTGTTGATGAAGATACTATGATGACAATGATGGAAGAACTGGGCGAGATCCAGGATATGCTGGATGCACATGACTTTTACATCATCGACGCAAAAGTCGAAGAAGTTGCCCGTGCTCTGGGGCTGCTGGACATCGGTCTGGACCGCGATGTTATGGATCTTTCCGGCGGTCAGAGAACTAAAGCTCTGATGGCTAAGCTGCTGCTGGAAAAACCGGACATCCTGCTTCTGGACGAGCCTACTAACTACTTGGATGAAGAACACATCGAATGGCTGAAGCGCTACCTGCAGGAATACGAAAATGCATTTATTCTGATTTCCCACGACATTCCGTTCCTGAACAGTGTTATCAACCTGATCTATCATATGGAAAACCAGGAATTCAACCGCTATGTCGGCGACTATGATAAATTCATGGAAGTTTATGAAATGAAAAAATCCCAGCTGGAAGCTGCTTACAAGCGTCAGCAGCAGGAAATCAGCGAGCTGAAGGATTTCGTTGCCCGTAACAAGGCCCGTGTTGCTACACGTAACATGGCCATGTCCCGCCAGAAGAAACTGGACAATATGGAAATCATCGAACTGGCCGCTAAAAAGCCAAAGCCTGAGTTCGAGTTCATCAAGGGCCGTACTTCCGGAAAAGTGCTTTTCACTACTAAGGACCTGGTGATCGGCTACAGTGAAAACGACCCGTTATCCAAGCCTCTGAATCTGCACATGGAAAGAGGCCAGAAAATCGCCCTGGTCGGCGCCAACGGTATCGGTAAGACTACTCTGCTGAAGAGTATCCTGGGACTGATCAAGCCGCTGTCCGGTCAGGTGAATCTGGGTGACCACCTTCAGATCGGGTATTTCGAGCAGGAAATGGCTCCTGGAAACACTAACACATGTATCGAGGAAATCTGGGACGAGTTCCCGGGCCTGAACCAGTTCGAAGTACGTGCTGCTCTGGCTAAATGCGGTCTGACTAACAAGCACATCGAGAGCCAGGTAAGAGTCCTCTCCGGCGGTGAGCAGGCGAAAGTACGTCTGTGCAAGCTGATCAACAAAGAAACTAATATCCTGCTGCTGGACGAGCCTACTAACCACCTCGACCAGGATGCAAAGAACGAACTGAAACGCGCCCTGAAAGAATATAAGGGCAGCATCCTCATCATCTGTCACGAACCTGAATTCTACAAAGAAATCGTCGACCAGGTATGGGATATAAGCGAATGGACAACTAAAATCATATAATGCAGACAAAAGCCGGGAACACATCACACCTCACAGCGGATGTTCCCGGCTTTTTATTATTTAAGTATTTCCAGCAGGTCTTCTGCTTTTTTAATCACATAGTCTGCTTCGTTTTTCTTTTCTTCAGGCACCGCGATGGTCCAGTCCACCAGAACAGACGGGACCCCTGCGTTGCGGGCACAGCCCAGGTCCAGCAGTGTGTCTCCGACCATTATTGCTTCAGCCGGATCAGCGCCCATCTTTTCCAGAGTTATGAGTATCGGTGCAGGATCAGGTTTGTGTTTATCAGTATCATCTGCTGTCAGGATGTAATCGAAGAATCTGCCCAGATCATATTTTTCCACGCCCAGCATAGTCGTATATTTCAGGCGGGAAGTTACCAGGCCCATTCTGTATCCGCGGGCTTTCAGTTCTTCCAGCAGCTGCATCATGCCTGGGAACATCTTTATCAGCTGTACGAAATTATCGTGATGCCAGCTGCGGTAAGTATCCAGGCATTTCTGCAGAGGAACTTCAGGGAAGAATTTTTCCATTGTCAGTTCCAGCGGTTCTCCCAGTGTCGGAAGTATCACATCGTCCGACACCTCCTCACCTCTCAGTACCCTGAAAGTATTTTTCCATGATTTTAAAATCAGATCATTTGTATCCATTATTGTGCCGTCAAAATCGAACAGCACCGTAGTTATCCTGCTCATCTTTTAGGTCTCCTGTCTGTACAGAATGTGTATCCAAGGTTGAATGCTTCACAGAAAGCCTTGAATTTCAGCGGTCCGTCATGTTGTCCGAAAGCATCTTTCAGAAGCTCGCCGAATGGCTTTCCTGCCCCGTATTGAGTACGCAGCATTTTCGCGAATATTGAAGATTCCTTTCTTGCCAGTTCATAATAGAATCTGGATCCCTGAGGATTGCCTTCCTCATCGACAAAAATACCTGTATCCAGACAGTTGAACTGGATCTTGCCGCCGCTTACATAAATGCTGAGTCTGCGTGAATTTTCGCTTCCATGATCCTCGTAAATGTCATATATCCCGTCTGCCAGGTCTTTTCTGCCTATATTCAGAATATAATTTGTCAGCCAGTCTGCTTCCATGTTTTCAGACTGCTTGCGTGTAATGAGCATCAGACCCTCCGGCAGCGGCCCTTCATGATCTACCCATGTCGGTTCGTCTTTATATATCACATATGTTCCTGCATCAGCCGCCTGGTAGATACATGTGAAATCCGGGGAAGCCCAGAATGATACGAATATATCTTTATATGTGCTTACCATTTCCCAGTAAATATCTGCTGTATCCTCGTAATTCTGCATTTCCTTCAGTGCATCCTGGACCGCACTGTAGTACCAGCTCTGCTCTGACTCCGGCGCATTGAATCTGTCCCATACAGCTTCTCCATATGTCTGAAGATCTGCAGACAGACTCCTCTGGTTTGACACTTTATCAGCCATCACAAGCATCTGCGTACGCTTGTCTGCATAAGCCAGGCTCGCGATAGTATTTTCTTTGCGTTTACGCCAGCTGAGGCTCTTGTCTTCAGTATGCTGCTCCACCAGCACTGCAACTCCGTGGCCGAATTTTTCACGGATCTCATCAATAGTAACCTCCGTGTCTTCCACTACATCATGAAGAACTCCTGCAATCAGCAGCTCGTCATCGGCGCCCATCTGTGTCAGTATCTGCAGCACTTCCATAGGGTGGGTCAGATAATCTATGTCAGTCCCTTTACGGACCTGTCCCTTATGTGCTTTTGCCGCAAAAATAATTGCTTCATGTAATTTTGCTGAATTTCTTTCTCTTGCCATTTTATATCCCCTGCAGCACGAACCGGCCTGGATGCGGCCGGCTCATGCAATTTAAATTTTCATAGTCAGTCCGATTTTCTGCTTGTCATAATCGATATTGATGATTTTGACCTTTACAGTATCTCCTACGGAAACGGCGTCCATCGGATGCTTGATATATTTTTTACTCATTTCGGAAATGTGTACAAGTCCGTCATTTTTGACTCCGATATCAACGAACGCTCCGAAGTCAACTACGTTTCGTACTGTGCCCATCAGTTCCATATCCACCTTCAGATCCTCAAAACTTCTTACATCATTTCTGAAGATAACTGCCGGCGCATCTTCACGCGGGTCTCTTCCCGGTTTTTTCATTTCCTCAATGATATCCTTCAGAGTCATAGAACCGATTTCAAGTTCTGCGGCCAGCTTTTCTATGGCTTTGCCCAGATTCTTTTTAGGATTTTCAGGTTCCTTTGAAATCTCTGCCAGTGCAGCCAGCCCCTTCTTACGTACAGCAGGCTTTTCTGCCTTTGGCTTTTCCTTATACATTTCTGCGATTTTCAGCTCGATGTCGCCTAATCCGCCTTTTGTGATATCGGCTTTGTCCAGCCCCAGTTTTTCCAGCATAGCTTCCGCTGCCTTATAAGATTCAGGATGTACTGATGTAGCATCCAGAGGGTTCTTGCCATCAGAGATACGCATGAATCCGGCACACTGGTTGAAAGTCTTTTCGCCCAGTTTTGAAACCTTCTTCAGCTGTTTTCTGTCTGTGAATGCACCCTGTTCTTCACGGTATGCAACGATATTCTTCGCGATACCCATGTTTATTCCGGCAACATGCGCCAGCAGGCTTGGAGATGCTGTATTCAGATCTACGCCTACACGGTTAACGCAGTCTTCTACCACATTATCCAGTGCGGATTCCAGCAGGCCCTGGTTGATATCATGCTGATACTGCCCTACGCCGATACTCTTTGTAGGGATTTTAACCAGCTCTGCCAGCGGGTCCTGCAGTCTGCGGCCGAGAGACATAGCGCCTCTTGTCGTAACATCCAGAGTAGGATATTCTTCAGTAGCCAGCTTGGAAGCAGAGTATACTGAAGCCCCGGCTTCGTTAACGATAGTGTACTGGATGTCATAGCCGTATTTCTTGATGAAGTTGGCAACAACCTCTTCAGTTTCACGTGATCCGGTTCCGTTTCCGATAACGATAGTGTTGATTCTGTATTTGTCAGCCAGCTTTTTCAGAGTTGCTTCTGTGCCAGCGATATCATTCTTAGGCTGTGTAGGATAGATAGTTGTATAAGCCAGCAGTTTTCCCGTTTCATTCAGAACCGCAACCTTGCATCCTGTTCTGTAGCCTGGGTCGATACTGATGATACGTGCGCCTTTAACAGGCGGAACCATCAGCAGTTTCTCTGTATTCTTGGCAAATACCTTTACCGCCTCTTCTTCAGCGCGTTCTGTCAGCATATTGCGCATTTCACGCTCAATTGACGGTGCCATCAGACGCTTGTAAGCATCTGCAACTGCTTCACGGACAGTTGCTGCAAATATGGATTTTTCATTTGTGATCACTGCATCACAGAGCAGTTTTTCGATCTGTTCTACAGGTACATTGACCTTGACCTTCAGCTTCTTTTCCTTCTCGCCGCGGTTGATTGCCAGTACGCGGTGGTTAGGGATCTTATTCAGCGCTTCCTGATGGTCGTAGTACATTTCATACACAGTTTTTTCTTCTGCGTCTACTGCCTCTGTTGCGATCACCCCTGTTTCCAGAGTCTTTTCACGTACAGAAGCTGTCAGTTCAGGGTCATCAGAAACCTGTTCCGCAATAATGTCCATGGCCCCTGCAATAGCTGCCGCTGCATCAGGAACTTCATTTTCTTCATTGATGAACGGAGCGGCCTGTTCTTCTACAGAACCTTCCTCAAGAGCCTGCTCCATGAAAAGCTCTGCCAGCGGAGCCAGCCCTCTTGCTCTTGCCTTGGAAGCC
>JAGBGL010000003.1 GCA_017936025.1 Bacillota bacterium
GCTTTTTTGACAGTTCATTTTCTGCCTCAATGAAATCCAGAACCTCTTCAAACCCATCCTGCGCCGATTCTTGTGTAAATTCTTCTTTAAAATCACCATTTACAAGGGGTGTACTGCTATTAATCACATAAATATTTCTGTTAACATAGTTCGTTCCGTTATCTGTTTTATCCGGATATTTTTCATCTTCAAGATGCTCTACAAGCCAGTCCTTATCAGTCCTTGCATCCAATAAGTAACTTTCCAAATCCTCTTTTAGAAAAATTCCTGCCAACGCCTGATAATTGGAATCTGATAATTTATCATTCTCTGGAATAGCGGCATCCAGCATCACCGGAAGTTGTTCATTCACTGCACGATAAACAAGTGCATACAGGTTCTCCCTTGTCATACCGATAGTTTGCCCACTATCTTCATCCTTGGCTGTTTCTTCCTCTTTCCCCAGCCAGCAAAGTTCTGCATGAGAATCAGAACTATCGCCACCGCTATGAATAAACGGTGCATCTCCATTTTCAAGATATACCAGATCCGCCTTATCTATTAAGTCCATCGTCAGTTCGTCTGCATGGAGCGTCACTACCTGAAGTTTAAAATCCGTATTGGCGTTGTCGCCATCTTCCAGGGAATGGAATACAGCTTCCCTAAGCCAATCACATCCGCCTGTAAATCTGAAATAAGTAGTTGCATTTCTCATTTCTATCTTAACGGGCGCATAATTGTTCCGATAGTCTTCGCTTACATCAGCACTGTCAATCAACCGGTAGTCTCCCAGTCCGGGACCAACGTACAAAAAAGCTTTACTTTCCTCAGTATTCTCCTGACCATTTTCTCCTGTCCCGTTATTAAACAATGCTATTCCTGATGCTGCATTTCCTGTAGAATACATGGAATATGCATCTGCAGGCCGCTCATCTTCTCCTGCTTCTTCAGAAATTTCTTCTACCCGGTCAATTTGATAAACCACCTGTGCCGGATCGGTAATACTGTCATAATATTCAAATTCAAGTATATAATAAGTATTGCCGGTTCCTGTATTTTCAACATTCTCGGTGTTTGTAGTATCTTCTGTATTTATGGTATCTTCTGTATTTATGACATTATCTAAACTACTGAATCTTATGCGGGACACTCCCAAAACACCCTGTGAAGACGTTTCATCTCCTTCGTTAAAATCTTCCGACTTTTCTGTGGGCGTCGCAGTTGGCACTTCTGCGGAAGTCCCCCCTTCTTCTTCCGATGGTGTTTTGGTTGGCACTGCAGTTGCTTCTGTTGTTGCTGTCGGAGTAGCTGCTGTATCTGCAGTTGCCGTTGCTGTCGGATTTGCTGCTGTCGGAGTCGCCGTCACATCTGTGGTCGCTGTTGCCGTCGGGCTTGCTGCTGTATCAGTAGTCGCAGTCGCTGTCGGGCTTGCTGCTACATCTGTAGTTGCTGTTGCCGTCGGGCTTGCTGCTGTCGGGGTTACCGTCGGTTCTGCCGCTCCTTCGTCTCCTCCAAAGAAGCTGCGATAATCACCAAGCACACCGGCATAATAATATCTTTGATTTTCTTCGTCAAAAGTGTACACACCCGTAGAATCACTATATTCTGATGCATTCTCCGAAGTAACCTTTCTCACTGACCGCATCAGATATCCGCTGACAGGATTCTCATCAGATGCCGTCGAAGCATCCTGCTCCACAAAAATCAAACGATACGTTCCTGAATCTGCATCATATACATATACTGCCTCCGCAAGATCCCGGAAATTATCCTCGTCGTCCCATTCTCCTATTTTGACATAATCATAGCCGGTCTTATCCGGTTCCACCGTCTCTGTCGCATCTCCTGTTCCGGCGGAATCTGAAGAAGTCTCTTCATATTTAATATAATATCCGTACATCATACCGGAAGATACACTTTCCCCGATATTATCCTCTGAAACCGTTGTATCCTGCTCTGACAATAAATGCCATCCTTTTTTTATCGCATCTTCTGCGTTCTCAAGCTCTTTGCGGGTTCCGACATAAGCTTCTTCATACCTGACATTCCATATATCACTCTCAGCGTCCGATATCCAGACTGCATCCGCAAAAGCCTTCCTCGCATCATACTGAATCAGCTCTGAAGCCTTACTTTCGTACACGCTTGCATATTCTTCTTCCATGACAGCCTGACCTTTTACAAGCGCGCTCAAGGTTCCGGTAGAAAATTCCAATATCTCAGAATTCTCCGGATTGACCGAATCCTCACTCCACGTATAGGTAGCATAGCTGGGAACAATATCAAGAATCACAAAGGGCTTATCCGTATGCTCATTCACAATCTGCTTCGTGCCGGAAAATGACTCCCTTGCATAAGCCTCCATGGGCTGCAGGCAGTTAAAAATCCCCGCAGCAACTACAGCAACCGATAAAGTTGCCGCAGCAGCCGTCAAGGCCATACGCTTATTCAGTTTCTTCTTATTTAACTTCTGCTTTTTCATCTGCATACTCTTTCCGGTGTATTACTATTATATGATTGCTGTTATGTAGTTGATGTTGGTTGCCATTGCTTGGTATTTTCATTCCATACAAAGGTACCAATATCCCATACAC
>JAGBGL010000036.1 GCA_017936025.1 Bacillota bacterium
CTCTGCAGGATGTTGTGGAAGTGAAAAATGGTGTTTCCAAAACAGTTCAGAAGAAGATGTTTCCGGGATACGTACTTCTCAACATGGTGATGAATGATGATACCTGGTATGTTGTAAGAAACACCAGAGGAGTCACAGGATTTGTTGGTCCGGGGTCTAAGCCTGTACCGCTTACTGAAGCAGAGATGAGACCCTTGGGAATTCAGGCAGACAATGTTGAAGTCGATTTTGAAGTGGGTGATACTGTGAATGTCATCGGAGGTATCTGGAAAGATACTGTTGGCGTTGTACAGAGTATCAATGAAAGCAAACAGATCGTAACGATCAATGTTGAACTGTTCGGTCGTGAAACACCGGTAGAGATAAGTTTCACAGAGATTCAGAAAATGTAGACGAGTCATTCGTCAATTCGCAGGCGAATAGACAGTGGGAGGGAAATCCCCCGACAATACCACAAGGAGGTGCCTTATTATGGCAAAGAAAGTAACAGGATATATTAAATTACAGATTCCTGCTGGTAAAGCAACACCAGCACCGCCAGTTGGACCGGCTCTTGGTCAGCATGGTGTTAACATTGTTCAGTTTACAAAGGAGTTCAACGCTAGAACAGCAGATAAGGGAGATCTGATCATCCCGGTAGTTATCACTGTATACGCAGACAGAAGCTTCAGCTTCATCACAAAGACTCCGCCTGCAGCAGTTCTGTTAAAGAAAGCTTGTAACCTGAAATCTGGTTCAGGCGTTCCGAACAAGAACAAAGTTGCTACAATCAGCAAAGACAAAGTTCGTGAAATCGCTGAAATGAAGATGCCGGACCTGAATGCAGGAAGCATCGAAGCTGCTATGAGCATGATCGCTGGTACAGCTAGAAGTATGGGTATCGTTGTAGAAGAGTAAACAGAACACAGTGGGAGGGACATTCCCGCAAATACCACCAGGAGGTTATTTAATATGAAAAGAGGAAAAAGATATTTAGAAGCGGCAAAAACATATGACCGCGCAACTCTTTATGATACAGCTGATGCAATCAGCGTAGTAAAGAAAAATGCTGTAGCAAAATTTGATGAGACAGTTGAAGCTCATATCAGAACAGGCTGTGATGGACGTCATGCAGACCAGCAGATCCGTGGTGCAGTAGTATTACCGCACGGTACAGGTAAGCAGGTTCGTGTACTTGTATTCGCTAAGAATGCAAAAGCTGACGAAGCATTAGCAGCTGGTGCTGAATACGTAGGAGCAGAAGAACTGATTCCGAAGATTCAGAACGAAGGATGGCTTGATTTCGACGTAGTTGTAGCTACACCGGATATGATGGGCGTTGTAGGACGTCTGGGTCGTGTACTTGGTCCGAAGGGCTTAATGCCGAACCCGAAAGCTGGTACAGTTACTATGGACGTAACAAAAGCTGTTAAAGATATCAAAGCTGGTAAGATTGAGTACAGACTGGATAAAACAAATATCATTCACGTGCCGATCGGAAAAGCTTCTTTCACAGAGGAGCAGTTAGCGGACAACTTCCAGACGCTTATTGGAGCTATTATCAAAGCTAAACCGGCAGCAGTTAAAGGTCAGTTCCTGAAGAGTGTAACTCTTACATCTACAATGGGACCGGGCGTTAAACTGAATACTGCAAAATTAGTTTAATAGAGATCCTCATAATCCCCGTAGCTATAGGCTGCGGGGATTTTTTTGTTGTAAAAGGACAAAAATTAGGCATCTTAAAAATAAAGAAAGGTTGAAAAAG
>JAGBGL010000037.1 GCA_017936025.1 Bacillota bacterium
ACCGTTATGAATGCTGTTCAGGAACTGGAAAAAGAGATTAACTTACTTTAATCACTACATTAAATTATAGCAGGCTCAATTAACCTGCTCAGTTACGGAAACCGCAGAGATTCACTTCCCTGCGGTATTTTAATTCCCCCAACCCATTGGAATTCCAACGAAAAACAAAAAGTCCGGAAAAGTATACTTTCCCGGACAGTTCTCCTGAGATAATTTTTATACAAAATCTGCACGAAAACAGTTGATTTTCTGAATATTTGGTGCTAAAATATGTACGATTTTAGTGGTTTGTAAGTATCCGGGAAAGTATACTTTATCGGACTCACAGGCTGCGAAAATCACAATGGAAAGCAAGATATACAATTAAATAGAGCTTTTATGTTCCCTGGACCACGGTAGTCTGGGGCTAAGATGGAATCCGGTCGAAGTCCGGTACGGCACCCGCCGCTGTAGGTGAAGAGCTTACTCCACTATGTCATTGAAGTATGAGCAGATTGCTGCAGTATTTTGAGAAGACGGAGAACGCGAAGACGCACGAGTCAGAAAACATGCATGGAAGTGGAAAAACAGAAGCACAGTATCACGGGGAATGATACAGGTGTTTTTTGTTGTTTTTGTACATATTACAGGAAACCCGGGCTGTAATGAAATTACCAGTATATACTGGTGATTTTGTTACAGCTCTTTTTGTTTACCTGAATTTATGCAAAACAGTCTTTTCATTCTGCGGAGCAGGGAAGCCCCGAAGGTGCTGCTCCGCTCTCCCAATACATGGAAACAGGAAGTAACTTGAACATGAAAGATTTTGATGATTTCAAACTCCACTTAACCGACGAAGAAAAAATATTATTAAGCAAGTATCAGCAGATGAGCGATGAAGAACTGCTGGAAGTGATCCGGCAGAAGGCTGAAGAACTGGGCCGTCGCCCGCTGAAGTCCGAAATGGAGCTGACCTGGTATCTGAAAGAACGGTTTGGCCCATGGACGCGGATGCTGGAAAGGGCAGGTCTGAAATCGGCATCGAAAACTCACCAGCGAAGAAGGAATACCAGCAGACGAAAACAATGGGCAACCAGAGCCAAGTCTGCAGAAGCAAAAAATAATCCGGAGGAGGGAAAGTAGTCATGATTGATGAAGAAAGGCTTATCCAGGCAAAATATGCAGCCATGAGTGATGAAGAACTTCTGGATGTGCTGCGTCAGCGAGCGGCAGAACTGGGCCGTCTGCCGATTAAGGAAGACGTTACCGGTGCAGCTTACTTCAAGCAGAGATTCGGTCCGTGGCCGAGAATCCTGGAACAGGCCGGGTTGAAGCCGGTATCAGAGAAGCATCTGCACAGAAAAGAAAAATATAGGAAGAAGCACACAGAGATGCGGAAACGCTCTACAGAAAACCGTAAAAAGCGCAGAGAAGAGCGTATTGCAACAGAATGTCTGCTTCAGACCACTAGTTAACCACACTTGTACATTAAGTGTTTGACATAGATAAATCGCAGAAAAACTGCGGAAGGCTTCCGGACAGCCGATGTCCGGGGAAAGGAAGGTAAAATGAAAAAGAACATGAAAAAAAGTTCGAGACTCATATCGCTGCTTCTGGTGTTCATGATGGTGTTTACCATGATGCCAGGGATGGCGTTTGCAACAGCAACACCAGCCAGTGAAGGTTATGTGATTGATACTGACAGTGTTCGTCCGCTTCCGACAAACCTGATTTATGTTGACAGCATTATCGTTGGCAATGAAGTACAGGTGAAGGAAGCGACTGTAAGTGAGTTCTACAATGTGAATGTCGTTCTGGACGAAGAAACTGCAGCC
>JAGBGL010000038.1 GCA_017936025.1 Bacillota bacterium
ATGGCAGACAAAGAACATGTGCTGACAGAAAAAGATGTTTTGCTGCAAAGAGGTGCGGCTGAAGAACAACCGATGATCTCCGGGTTCCAAAAGGACGATTCGACGCTGGCCGAATATCTTGAAACCGTTGAAAAGACTGTGATTGCAGGGTATTTGATGGAAAACGGTGGCAATATTTCCAAGACTGCAAAAGATCTGGGAATGCTTCGTCAGAACCTGCAGCATAAGATAAAAAAATATGGATTATAAGAGCGCTTCGCACCTTTATGCAAAAATACTTGCATAAAGGCGCAAATTTTTTTGCTCAAAACAATACCTAAATAGTCAGATAAATCCAAGAATTCTTTGTTTTATTTTTAACACACCCTGAAAACGGCTAAATTTCAACGTTTTCAAAAAAACATAAAAATACACAACTGTTGGCACGGGACTTGCTCTTATATATGGGCAGTTAAAGTTGTATCAACTAAGATAAAAATAAACAAGAAAAGGAGAACACAAAATGCAGAATGTAAAAGTAATTATTTGGGGTCTTGGTGCTATGGGCGGCGGAGTTGCTGACATGCTTCTGAAGAAAAAGGGCGTTGACATCGTAGGCGTTGCCGGAAGAGGCAAGAAGATCGGAACTTCAATGTACGATTACATCAAGACTGAAAGAGGAGATAGAGAAGATGTACTGATCCAGGCTGCTGAAGACGTAATCAAGCCAGGTGCTGCTGACATCGTAATTCTCTGCACAGACTCATTCACAAAGAATGCTTTCCCAAGAATGAAGTTCATCCTGGAACAGGGAATCAACTGCATCACTTCCGCAGAAGAAATGGCTTATCCTGCTGCTCAGAGCCCAGAACTGGCTGCTGAACTGGACAAGATCGCTAAGGAAAACGGCGTAACTCTGCTGGGAACTGGTATCAACCCTGGACACATCATGGACCTGCTCGTTCTGGTTATGACTGGATGCTTAACTGACGTTGAAGAAATCACTTCAAGAAGAGTTAACTCACTGTCACCATTCGGACCTGTTGTAATGGAAGAACAGGGAATCGGTATCTCCGTAGAAGAATTCAAGGAAAGAAAAGCTAACAACACTATGTCAGGTCACGTTGGATTCGCTGAATCAGTAGGCATGATCGCTGAAGGTCTGGGCCTGAAGGTTGCAGAATTCTCACAGGACATGAACCCTATCACAACTGACGTTGACAGAAAGTCACCTTACGGATTCGCAGCAGCTGGATCATGCGCAGGCGTTGCTATGACAGCTGAAGCAGTTCTGGACAACGGAATGAAAGTACACATGGATCACCCTCAGCAGATCGAACCTGAACAGGTTGGAATCAACACTGGTGACTATGTAATCATCAAGGGAACTCCTAACGTAAACATGGTTAACAGCCCTGAAATCGAAGGCGGACTGGGAACAATCGCTATGTGCGCTAACATGATCCCTCAGGTTATCAACGCAGACCCTGGTCTGGTAACAATGATCGACCTGCCAATCCCTAGATGTCTGATGGGAGACGTAAGAGACAGAATCAAGCCTGAAAAGAAAATCGTAAAGTAATTAAATCAGGAAAATTAGTTTTAAAAACATAAGGCACTTTGGAAAACCAACAAAGTGCCTTTTGCACCAAGAAAGGAATATTTAAAATGGCTAAAAAAGGCGACTGGGTGAGAATCCATAAAATCATCTTAAAGCCGGAAGAAAGAACTGGTAAGCTTCCTGCAGATACACAGGCTGTACCTCTGGAAATGTGGACTAAAGGATACCTTCTGGCAGACGCTGAAATCGGCGACGAAGTAGAAATCGAATCCGTAAACGGAAGACATGAAACAGGCACACTGATTGAACTGGAACCTTATTACA
>JAGBGL010000039.1 GCA_017936025.1 Bacillota bacterium
GCTTCTGATCCCTACCGGAATTTACTTTACAGTAAGAACAAAACTGATGCCTGTCCGCATGTTTCCTGAAATGCTCCGTATTTCTGTGGAAAAACGTACCGGAAAAGACCACTCTGCAATTTCCGGACTGCAGGCTCTTATCGTATCTACAGCAACACGTGTTGGTATGGGTAATCTAGTAGGTGTAGTTGCTGCTGTTTCTGTCGGCGGTGCAGGTGCAGTTTTCTGGATGTGGGTGACAGCTATCATCGGCTGCTCCACAGCTTACATAGAAGGCACGCTGGCCCAGATGCACAAAACTGAAGACCCTCTGTACGGAGGTTACCGCGGAGGACCTGCATACTATATACATAATTTCTTTACTAAAGGTAAAGTAAAACGCTACAGTGTTGTTGCGGTACTGTTTGCAATATCAGGTCTGATCTGCTGGGGCGGAATCAGTCAGGTTATCAGTAATTCCGTATCCTCTGCGTTCTATAACGCTTTCGATATCGATCCGCTGGTTTCTACTATAATCCTGGTTGCAGTTGCAGCAGTCATCGTCCTGAGAAAAAATGCTACAGTAAAGGTTTTGGACATTGTCGTTCCTATCATGGCCGCTCTGTATTTCTTTATTGCGTTATTCGTAATTATTAAGAACGCGGCATTGCTGCCTGATATGTTCGTACGTATTTTCGAGGAAGCTTTCGGGCTCAGACAGGTTGCCGGCGGTGCTCTTGGCGCAGCTCTTCTGAACGGCGTTAAACGCGGGCTGTTCTCCAATGAAGCGGGGTCCGGCTCCGCTCCATGTGCCGCTGCTGCCGCAGACGTCAGTCATCCTGCAAAAGCAGGCATTTTCCAGGCATTCGGCGTAATCATCGATACACTTGTTATCTGCAGCTGTACAGCATTCATTATGCTGCTCACTCCGGAAGAAGCTCTGGAAGGACTTGAAGGCATGGCCCTGCTTCAGACTGCGATGCAGTACCACTTCGGTGAAGCCGGCGTTATCTTCATTGCAGTTGTATTATGGCTGTTCAGTTTCTCCACATTCCTGGGAGTACTGTTCTATGCACGTTCCAACGTAGCGTATCTGTTCGGTGACAATTGGGCATCTCAGACAGCATACAAAGTATTCGCACTGATCATGCTGTTTATCGGAGGTATTGCCGCTTATACCTTTGTATGGGATCTGAGCGACATCGGTATCGGTCTCATGACAGTCTTCAACATTATCACCATCCTGCCGATGGGCGGTCAGGCGCTGAAAACACTGAAAGAATACGAAACTCTCCGTAAAGAAGAAAAAGCACATAAATAATAACAACAGCCCCTGATGTAACATATCATCAGGGGCTGATTTCTTTTCATCTCCAATAGTTTTTATTAAAAAGCGGACATGTGAATGTCCGCTTCGTTTCTTATTTAAATGCCTGTTCCAGGTCAGCAATGATATCTTCTACATTTTCAAGTCCGACAGACAGTCTGATCAGGTCAGGATTTACTCCTGCTTCCAGCAGCTGTTCTTCGCTCATCTGACGGTGAGTATGGCTTGCCGGGTGCAGCAGACATGTCTTAGCATCTGCTACATGTGTAGCGATCTGTGCAACTTTCAGTTTGTCCATGAATGCGATGGAAGCTTCTCTTCCGCCTTTGATACCGAATGCCAGAACGCCGCATGTCTTTCCGTCTACCATGTATTTCTGAGCTCTTTCGTAGTATTCGTCACCAGGCAGTCCTGCATAGTGCACCCATGCAACCTCAGGTCTTGCCTGCAGGAATTCTGCGACTTTCTGTGCATTACTGCAGTGACGTTCCATTCTCAGCTCCAGACTTTCAAGTCCGAGGTTCAGATAGAACGCATTCTGAGGAGAAGGAGTACATCCGAAGTCTCTCATCAGCTGTGCAGTAGCTTTTGTGATATATGCACCCTTGCCGAATCTTTCAGCATATGTGATTCCGTGATATGATTCATCAGGAGTTGTCAGTCCCGGGAATTTATCGGCATGAGCCATCCAGTCAAAGTTTCCGCTGTCTACGATACATCCGCCAACATGTACACCGTGACCGTCCATGTATTTTGTAGTGGAGTGAGTTACGATGTCAACGCCGTGTTCAAAAGGTCTGCAGTTTGCAGGTGTTGCGAATGTATTGTCTACGATGAAAGGGACACCGTGGTCATGTGCCAGTTTAGCAAACTTTTCAAAGTCCAGAATAGAAACTGTAGGGTTTGTGATAGTTTCACCGAATACAGCCTTAGTGTTTGGCTTCACATATTTTACAAGTTCTTCATATGGAAGCTCCTGGTCTACGAAAGTGCATTCGATGCCCATTTTAGCCATTGTTACACCAAACAGGTTATATGTACCGCCGTAAATGGAAGAAGATGCGATGAAATGGTCACCTGCTTCACAGATATTGAAAATAGCAAAGAAGTTTGCAGCCTGTCCGGAAGATGTCAGCATTGCAGCGACCCCGCCTTCCATGTCACAGATCTTAGCTGCCACTGCATCACTTGTAGGATTCTGCAGTCTTGTATAGAAATATCCTTCTGCTTCCAGATCGAACAGTTTTCCCATATAGTCGCTTGTATCGTATTTAAAAGTAGTACTCTGGACGATAGGCAGCTGTCTTGCCTCACCCTGCTTTGGCTCCCATCCGGAATGGATACCTTTTGTGGAAATTCCTCTTGTCATAATGACCTCCTTATATGTTAATATTCATTATTTATTTATAGACCTTTATATTATATACTATTTTTATTATTTTGGACATATTTTTTTGGAATATTATACACGATATGCACAAACCATGATTTATGTTATAATCAGATTATACTACATAGAAAGGATTACAGCCTATGATTTACAGAACTTTTAAAGATAAAGAGCTGTCACTCCTGGGATTCGGCGCCATGCGCCTGCCTCTCAATGAAGACGGTACTGTAGATGAAATACAGACTAAAGAAATGGTTGCTTATGCAATTAAAAACGGTGTGAATTTCTTTGACACTGCATACCCTTACCACTCCGGTGAGTCAGAACGCATTATGGGCGATATTCTCAGTGAATATCCAAGAGATTCATATTATCTCGCAACTAAATATCCCGGTCATCAGATAACTGCCGAAGGCGCTTCCAATTATGATCCCGCATCGGTTTTTGAAGAACAGCTGCGCAAATGTAAGGTAGATTACTTTGATTTTTACCTGCTGCACAATGTTTACGAAAATTCTATTGATACATATACAGATCCCGATTGGGGCATCATCGATTATTTTAAGAAGCAGAAAGAGCTGGGACGCATAAAGCACCTGGGCTTTTCTTCTCACGGCGGCATGGATATACTGAACAGTTTCCTTGACAAATACGGCGATATCATGGAATTCTGTCAGATCCAGCTGAATTATCTCGACTGGACACTGCAGGATGCAAAGGCAAAATATGAAATGCTGACAGACCGCGGAATTGCCGTATGGGTAATGGAACCTGTCCGCGGCGGCAAGCTGGCTTCTCTTTCTGAAGATGCAGAAGAACGCCTGAAAGCTCTGCGCCCTGACGAATCGATCGCCGCATGGAGTTTCAGATTCCTGCAGACTCTGCCGAATGTTAAAATGATCCTCTCCGGCATGTCCAATAACGAACAGGTCATCGATAACATCCGCACATTCACTGACGGTGAACCTGCAGCAGATTCAGAAGTTGAAGTTCTGCTTGAAATCGCAGAAGATATGAAAGATTCGATACCGTGTACTTCCTGCAGATACTGCGTCGATGGCTGCCCTGCAGGGCTTGATATTCCTCATCTGCTTGGTATATTCAATGAGGTCCGCGTAGTACCGTCTATCAACTCCTATATGCGTCTTGACGCACTGGGACCTGACAAACAGGCATCCGCCTGCATAAAGTGCGGCAAATGCTCCAAAATCTGTCCTCAGGGCATCAATATACCTGCTCATATGGAAGCCTTTACAGAAAAACTGGCATCCCTTCCTACCTGGGAAAGCATATGCCATCAGAGAGATAGCGAACAGATAAAAAGATAGCTTATAAAAAGCATCAAAGCTCCGCAATTGCGGAGCTTCTTTTAATTATATCCAATTTCTATTTCCTTATCATATTCGCGATAGCACACACCGCGCCGAACATTACCCCTGCTACCGGCCATACGATCCATGTGATGTGCCAGTCACCGGACAGGAAACTCCACAGCAGAAATACTGCCAATGCTATACACCAGTACGCAGTAGCCAAATTATTGTTCTTCTTGGCCATCACCTTCTTCTCCTGTGTATAGTCGCCTTCTTCAAGCAGCTGCTCATATGTTTCCTGTATCATAATTGTTCTGATTATCATGAATACACCTACAGCAACCATTGTCAGCAGCAGTCCTACCATTGTAACCATTACAGAATCTATATCCGTAATTGCCAGCGCAATGAACATCGGTACAACACTCAGGATACAAAGTCCAACACCCAGGGCAATAGAAACCTTATGCGTATGTGAATAATTTTCTTTTTTTGTTTCCACTATACCGGCAATTCCATATTCCAGATCAAGAAGCTCGCTTTCTATGAATTCATATTTCTTGAGCTTTGAACCCGTCATAATGAATACCATTACCGCACAAGCAACAATAATCAACAATACTGCGACGCCAAAACCTGCAGCCATGTTCTCATTCACATTCGTTATTCCTGACTCAGCATATCCTGCCAGCAGTATGAGGATAACAGGTGAAAAAATACATGCCGCTACGCCTGCAGCGATTCTTACAGAAGCCATTTCTCTTAAAGTCATATATTCGTTTGCTTCATCCAGCGTAATCTTTCTTTTAGTAAATTCTTCTGCCACAGAATCAATAGTCAGTTCCGGAACATGCTCTTCTTCCATGTCATCTTTTAATAAATAGTCTGTACTCACTCCGAACAAATTGGAGAGTTTTACTATTTTATCAAGATCAGGAATCGATGTCATGCTCTCCCATTTGGATACTGACTGGCGGGACACTCCCATATGCATTGCAAGATCTTCCTGTGACCATCCGTTCTGTTTTCTCAGTTTAATAATTTTTTCTGCTAATATCATGTCAAATACCTCTTTCTGATTTATCTGCGATATATCGTCTTCAGGCCTTTTTCTTGTCTTTACTTTACCATAAAAGGCGGTTTACATCTACCAACCTTACTTGGAAATGTGTCAACCGGAGGTTGCAAAACCTAAAAAAAGCCTGCTTCCACATCAAAGGAAACAGGCTTGTATATGATATTTTATATCCCCTTTTATGCCAGGCTGAATGCAGGCCAGAATTTCAGCAGCAGATATGCCACTATTGTCATGGAAACGATAACAAGAATTGTCATCTTCCATCCTTCTTTCAGCATATACTTCGGCGGCAGACCATGTCCTACAGGAATCGCACGGATAGATGTAGGCAGCATGTATGACAGGTTTACACCGATAGATGCGATGTAAATGTATGGAATTGGATTCAGACCGATTCCCTGAACGATGGAAATAACGATCGGAATAGCAACAGCTGCTGTTGCTGTGTTGGAAGTAACGTCGGACATCAGCAGTGTAACTGTGATGATAACGAATACTGTCATAAGACCGCCAGTCAGACCCATCTGCGCAACAGCATCACCGATAGACTGTGCTGCGCCTGTGTTACTGATCAGTGTACCTGCAGCCAGACCTCCGGCAAAGATGTACAGCATTTCCCAGATAATTTTACCCTGAGCAGACTTCCACATAATAAGTCTCTCTCCGGATTTATCTGCAATAACGAATGTAATGATCGCACATGCGATGAATACGTATGCAGGCTTAAGTCCCGGCAGCATGTCCTGATACAGAGATCTTGTGAATGCCAGTATTGTAGCAACCGCGAACATAACAAACGACCATTTTTCCGCAAAAGACATCGGCGGCATCGCCTTGTACTGCTGGATGAAGTAATCTTTGGAACCTCCCAGTGTTTCGTCCTTTTTAACGTCTCTGATCATAAACAGAATGTTGATAATCATAAGAACGATTACTATAGGCAGGAACTTGATTACCCAGTGCATGAAGATATATTCTTCGCCTGTGATCTGCTGGATATAGTCTACAGTTACAAGGTTCATTGCTCCGCCAAGAGGGGAAGCGATTCCGCCCAGACCTGCAGCATAAGCTATCGTCAGCAGCAGTTTCTTACCAATACGGCTGTTTGCGATATCACCTTCACCGATGTATGTCAGCATTGCGATCGCAATAGGCGTCATAGTCGCACATACTACCGCATTCGGTAATACAGAAGATAATGCTGCAGATAAAATGAACCAGAAAATCACCTGGCTTCTGAGGTTTTCACCGATAAATCCCAGGAATCTTGCTGCGATTCTTCTATCCAGACCGGATTCTTCCCAGGACACTGTGATAATGGAAGCACCCAGCAGCAGCAGGATAGTTTCAGATGCATAGTTTGAAATTACAGCACTCATGTCTGTCAGCTGGAAGATTGCATTCACAGCTATAGGCAGGAACCCTGTTACCGCGTAGTCAACAGGAGCCGTGATCCACCAGAAAGCCATCCATGCAACTGTACCGATTGCAGCTCTGCTTGCAAATGATTCAAATATGGATGCAGGCAGAAGGAATGCGAATGCCAGGAACAGTACCGGTCCCAGCACCAGATAAATGTTACGTTTTGTGTTACTCATTATAAATTTCCACCATTTCTTATTTATTAGCTTTAATATAAAAACAAAATAAAAGCACCTGCACGCAGGCACC